>JANOAM010000027.1:0-2657 GCA_031411215.1 Betaproteobacteria bacterium | reverse complement strand
AGCAGCCGCGCCGCGCTGCCGCAGACCTTCCAGGACGACCCGCAGACACGCATCCGCCTGCTGTCGGCGCTGGCCGACACCTACCGTGAGCTGAACCGCTTCGACATTGCCATGCCGCTGTACGAAGAGCTGGTGGCCATGGCCACCGCGCAGCACAGCGCGGACGACCCGCTGGTGTTGCAGGCCCGCATGCAGCAGGCCGGCACCTTGCACACGCAGGGCCTGTTCGACAAGTCCATCGCCGTGCTGGAACCGCTGCAGGCGGACATCAGCCGCGTCTACGGTGCCCAGTCCGAGGAGCGGCGCGAGCTGCTGTACACGCTGTCGGCCAACTACTCGCGCATGGGCCGGCTGGACGATGCCGACCGTTTGCTGGGCGAAGCGGGCCGGCTGACCGAAACCACCTATGGCCGCCAGAGCCCGGAGTGGATGGCGCACCAGAACCACCTGCAGGTGCTGCGTGCCAGCCAGGGGCGCTTCCGCGAAGCGCTGGCCGCTATCCAGTCCACCGAGCCCTTCTGGACCGACCCGCGGCCGGAGAACGCCCGCTCCATCCTGGTCTACCGCCGCAACACCATCGCCATCCTGATCCGCCTGGGTGAATACGACCGCGTGGAGGAGCGCACGGTGGCCCTGCTGGGCGACATGGACCGGCTGCTGGGCGCGGGCAACGACATGGCCGGCGGCCTGCGTGTGGAGCTGGCGCGCTTCTTCACCGAAACCGGCCAGTCCGCGCGTGCGCTGACGCAGCGTGAACAGAACCTGGCGCTGGCGCAGGCCGCGGGTGTGCAGCACCCGGCCTTGATCGTGCCACTGCAGGTGAATGTGCTGCTGGCGAAAGCTCAAGCGCAGGCCCAGGCGCATGCCGTCGACGCGCCCACCTTGACGCGTGACACACGCGCGCTGCTGGCGCGCATGAAGGCCGAAGGCCAGCAGCTGGGTTACGCACGCGCCGACGCCTGGATCAACCTGGCCCGCGTCGGCCTGGCCCTGGACGACGCGGCGCTGGCCGCCGAGGCCCTGGCGCCGTTGAAGGCCGACACCGGCCTGGGTCTGGACCGCGACGCGCTGCTGGCCAGCCGCGTGGCGCAGATGGAAGGCCAGCTGGCGCGTCTGCAAGGCGACCTGCCACGCAGCGCGGCCCTGCTGCGCCAGCGTGTGAAGGCCTTGGACCGGCCGGGTGAAAAGCGCTTGCTGCC
This sequence comes from Betaproteobacteria bacterium, assembly GCA_031411215.1. Lineage (GTDB taxonomy): Bacteria > Pseudomonadota > Gammaproteobacteria > Burkholderiales > Burkholderiaceae_C > Rubrivivax. Next base: position 1,458 of record JANOAM010000027.1, on the reverse strand, counting down.
CGCCTGGGTGGTGGCCTTGGACCTCGCCTACACGCTCGTGCTGCAAGGCGACCCAGGTGCGGCGGCGGCCATGGCTGAGGCCGCCAGCCGCCGGCCGGCGGGCGCACCGGCGGGCCACCCGCTGGACACCATGGCGGCCTGGCTGGACGCGCAGCTGAAGACGCCCGCAGCGGGCCCCGCACCGGCCGCCATGGGCTTGGGCTCCTTCCACGGGACCCTCATTTAGGGGGTTCTGCGGCCGGGCTTGTCGCACGGGCCTGCGCCACGGCGTCTGTTCCAACAGGGGCCCCCATGCCGGGCCGCTGCAGCTCAGGGGTCACACACCATGGAACAGATCCTCAACACCGCCATCAGTCCCATGCGCCGGCTGGATTTCGCGGCCGCGCAAACGTCGATGGACCCGCAGCGCCGGCAGGACGACGCCGCGCATTGGCGCCGCGTCGCCCTGGCTGCCAGCGAACAGGGCGAAAACATCCACGCACTGCGCTGCTGGCAGCGGGTGCTGCGCTTGCAGCCCGACGCGCGTGACGCGGAATTCCACATCGCCTGTTGCCAGGCCCTGGGCGGCCAGCGTGAACATGCGGCCGAGACCTTCGCCATCCTGGCCGCCGACCCGGCCGTGGCCCAGGACCTGCGCCAGCGCTCGGTGCGCCTAGCGCGGCTGCTCGGCTACGGCGCGTCATGAGCGGGCGCCTTCGTTCCGCTTTGGCCATGCTGGCGTTGGCGGCTGTCTGCCTGGCGGCCAGCGCGGCCGCACATCTCACCCGTTGAACCTCAGGTGCTAAATACCTTGCCCGGGTTCATGATGTTCTTGGGGTCCAGCGCACGCTTGATGCTGCGCATCAGGTCCACCGCACCCAGCCCGGCTTCTTCCACCAGGTAGCCCATCTTGTGCAGGCCTATGCCGTGTTCACCGGTGCAGGTGCCGCCCAGCCGCAGCGCGCGCTGCACCATCTTCACGTTGAGTTCTTCCACCAACGCGATTTCGCCTGCGTCGTTGGGGTCCATCAGGTAGCTCAGGTGGAAGTTGCCGTCGCCGACGTGGCCGACGATCCAGTACGGGATGCCGGACGCTTCCGCCTCGTCGATGCTGTCGTTGATGCTTTCCGCCAGCCGTGAGATGGGCACGCAGGTGTCGCTGCTCTGGCAGCGGCAGCCGGGGCGCATCTGCAGCGACGCGAAGTAGCTCTGGTGGCGTGCGGTCCAGAGCTTGGTGCGCTCTTCGGGCGTGCTGGCCCACTGGAATTCTTCGCCACCATGTTCGGCGGCCAGGGCCTGGACCGTCTCGGCCTGTTCCTTCACACCGGCCTCGCTGCCGTGGAACTCCATCAGCAGCATGGGCGCTTCGCGCAGGTTCAGCTTGCTGTGTTTGTTGACGGCGCGGATGGCGTTGGCGTCCAGCAGTTCGCAACGCGCAATCGGCACGCCCATCTGGATGACCTGGATGGTGGTCTGCAC
>JANOAM010000026.1:0-5725 GCA_031411215.1 Betaproteobacteria bacterium | reverse complement strand
GCTGCAGACATCGCCGCTGGCCTTCTGGGTGGTCAAGATCGTGGGCGCGGCCTACCTGCTGTGGCTGGGCTGGAAGGCCATCACTTCGCGCAGCCTGATCTCTTTCCAGCCGGCCGAGCAGCAGACCTTGCCCAAGGTGTTTGCTACGGCGCTGCTGTCCAACGTGCTGAACCCCAAGCCGGGCCTGTTTGTCGTGGCCTTCATCCCGCAGTTCACCAGCCCGGCACGCGGCCCGGTGCCGCAGCAGATGCTGGTCTACGGCGCTATCTTCGCCGTGCTGACCGCGTTCAGCTTCACGCTGCTGGCCTGCTTTGCGGCGCGGTTGTCCGCCTGGCTGCAACGCCGGCCGCGTGTGGTGGCCGCGGCCAATGTCGGGGCAGGACTCACCTTTGTCGCGGCGGGGCTGTCCATCCTGGCGCTGGGCCGCCGCAATGCCGTCTGAGGCCACTCACTTCAGCTTACTTTGAAAGCCAGCTAGCCGCGTTCCCCGTCCTGGCTTTCTGCCGGCACGGACTGCTCCTGGCTGGGCTTGACTCGGTGAGGCGGCGCAAAGGGCGGCGGGAAACCGATGAACGCCAGGAAGACCAGCACCGGCAACAGGCAGTAGAAGAGGGGGCGTTTCCAGTGCAGGTTCATGACTTTCCTGATCTGGGGCTGATGCGAGCGGCTTCAAGCCAGGGTTTTCACAACCAGCGCTGACCCAGCGCGCTGAGGTCCACCAGCTTCTTCAGCCGCGCAGCACGTGTCTCGGCCTTTTTGGCGGTGGTGATGCGGTGAAGCATCTGCTTCTGGTAGCCGGGAGGCGTGGACTGCCAGTAGGTCCACGCGACCTTGTTGCGCTTGAACGCCTGCAGTTCTTCTGCTCGGAGGCTGGCCGTCTGTTCCTGTTCGTAGGAATAGATGACAGACCTCTTGCTGGTGCGCAGGGCAAACGCCGCCAACCCGGCCGCCTGCATGCGGCCTTGCGCGGACAACGCTTCCACCTTGGCGATGATGATGGCGCTCCAGATCGAACCCGGTTTGCGCGGCGTGAAGCGGATCTGGTACGCCGCGTCGTCTATGCGCTTGCGCACGCCGTCTATCCAGCCCACACACAGCGCTTCGTCCACCGATTCCGGCCAACTGATGCTGGGGTGGCCGCTGCCGACCTTGTGAAAGCCGACGACCAGTTCAGCGCTGGTAGCGGCATGTTGCGCCAGCCAATGGCGGAACGCGGCGGAGTCTGCGAAGAACCTGGGCGTCACCGTCATGTCAGGCGCCCAGCTGCAGGTTGGCGCCAAAACGCAGGAAGCCTTCGCGCTGCAGCAGCAGCCCGTGCCAACGCGCCACTGCCGGCAAGTCGGGCTTGGGGAAGGGCGTGCACAGCCAGCGGTGCGTGGACAGGCCCAGCACGATGTCGGCCAGCGTGAAGCCGCTGCCGGTCACGAGGGCGCCGGTCTGCGCCAGCGCCGCATCCAGGATGGCCATGTGGCGGTTCCAGCTGCTGATGCTGGCCTGCAGCGCCGTGGCGTCGCCATGCGCGGGGCTCAGCCGCACCAGGGCCATGAAGGCGTAGCGCCAGGCGTTGTTCAACTCCGTCGCTTGCCAGTCCATCCACTGTTCCACCAGGGCGCGCTGGCGCGGGTCCCGCGGCAACAGCGCAGGCGTTGGGTGCTTGGCAGCCAGGTAGCGGCAGATGCTGTTGGACTCGCGCAGCACGAAGCCGCCATCCCCACCCTCCACCAGCACCGGCACCATGGCGTTGGGGTTCAGGCGCAGGAAGTCAGGTGAGGACAGCGGCAGAGCGGCGCTGCCCCATTCGATGTGCTCGGGTGTCAGGCCCAGCTCCTGGCAGGTCCACAGCACCTTGCGCACGTTGATGGAGCTGCCGCGACCAAGGACTTGCAGTGTGCTCATGCAGCCATCGTAGCGGTGTGGGCAAGGTGCGGCCGGTCAGTCGTGGCACCATCGCTGCTTACCAAAGACCCACAGGACGGAGCCTTCCTCATGACAGTCCCCATGCTCACCCGCCGCGCGTTGGCCCTGGCTGCTGCGGCGGCCGTTTCCGCTGCGGCCCTGCCGCTGCAGGCCGCAACACCCAAGGACACCGTCGTCGTGGCCATGGCCTTTGACGACATCATCAGCCTCGACCCGGCCGAAGCCTTCGAGATCAGCGCCGGTGAGCTGATGGGCAATGGCTACGACCGCCTGATCCGCTATGACGTGGGCGACCCCAGCAAGCTGGTCACGGACCTGGCCAAGAGCTGGAAGGTCAGCGAAGACGGCAAGACCTACAGCTTCGAACTGAAGCCGGGACTCAAGTTCGCCAGTGGCAACCCCATCACGGCCGAGGACGTGGTCTTCAGCTTCCAGCGTGCGGTGCTGCTGGACAAGACGCCGGCTTTCATCCTGACGCAGTTCGGCCTGTCCAAGGACAACGTGAAGGACAAGGTCAAGCAGACCGGCCCGCTCACCCTGACGCTGGAGACCGACAAGTCCTACGCGCCCACGCTGGTCTACAACTGCCTGACGGCCAATGTGGCTGCCGTGGTGGACAAGAAGCTGGTGATGTCGAAAGAGCAGAACGGCGACATGGGCTATGCATGGCTGAAGACGGGCTATGCGGGCAGCGGACCGATGAAGATCCGCGAATGGCGCGCGAATGAGATCGTGGCGCTGGAGCGCAACGACAACTACTGGGGGCCCAAGGCCAAGCCGGCCCGCGTGATCTACCGCCACATCAAGGAAAGCGCCACGCAACGCCTGATGCTGGAAAAGGGCGACGCCGACATCGCACGCAACCTGACGCCGCAGGACCTGGACGCCCTCACTTCCGGTACCAGCGCGAACAAGGGCGTGAAGACCACGGCCACGCCCAAGGGCACGGTCTACTACTTCGGCCTGAACCAGAAGAACCCCAACCTGGCCAAGCCCGAGGTGCGTGAAGCCTTCAAGTACCTGGTGGACTACGACGCCATCGGCAAGACGTTGATCAAGAACATCGGTGTCGTGCACCAGAACTTCCTGCCCATTGGCTTGCTGGGTGCTGCCAAGGACAACCCCTACAAGCTGGACGTACCCCGCGCCCGCATGCTGCTGGCCAAGGCCGGCCTGGCGGGTGGCTTCAAGGTCACCATCGACATGCGCACGGTGCAGCCGGTGCAGGGCATCACCGAAGCCTTCCAGCAGACGCTGAAGCAGGCCGGCATCGAACTGGAAATACTGCCCGGCGACGGCAAGCAGACGCTCACCAAATACCGCGCCCGCACGCACGACATCTACGTCGGCCAGTGGGGCGCCGACTATTGGGACCCGCACACCAACGCCGACACCTTCGCTCGCAACCCCAACAACGCCGACGACGCCAAGAGCAAACCCCTGGCCTGGCGCAACGCCTGGGATATCCCGGAACTGACCAAGAAAGCAGACGCGGCAGCACTGGAACGTGACGGTGCGAAACGCGCCAAGATGTACCAGGAGATCCAGGCCGAGTTCCGCAAGAGCAGCCCGTTTGTCATGCTGTACCAGCAGATCGATGTGGCGGCCTACCGGTCCAATGTGGCGGGCCTGAAGATCGGGCCCACGTCTGATTCCACCTACATGTTCAACGTCTCCAAGAATTGAACCCACGCCTGGTCCGGGCGGGTGCAGCCACCGCGAACTTCGCGGTGGTGGTGGCGCTCACCTTCCTGGGCCTGCTGGCGGTGACCTTCTTCATCGGCCGGGTGATCCCGGTCGATCCGGCGCTGGCCATCGTGGGCGACCGGGCGCCTGAGCATGTGATCCAGCGGGTGCGTGAAGAGCTGGGACTGAACCTGCCGATCTACGAACAGTTCGGCCGTTATGTGAAGCGGGCGCTGCAGGGCGAATTCGGCAATTCCGTGCTGACATCCAACCCAGTGTTGGACGACATCAGGAAGACCTTCCCGGCCACGCTGGAACTGGCCACCTGCGGCATCCTCATCGGCGCGGGGCTGGGCATTCCGTTGGGGGTGTGGGCGGCCGTGCGCCGCGGCGGCCTGGCCGACCATGCCGTGCGCGTGATGGGCCTGGTGGGCTATTCCGTGCCCATCTTCTGGCTCGGACTGATGGCCCTGGTTCTCTTCTACGCCAAGCTGGGTTGGGTAGGTGGGCCTGGGCGCATCGACGTGGCCTTTGAGTACAGCTTCGAACGCGCCACCGGCCTGATGCTGGTGGACGCTGCGCTGGCAGGCGAGTGGGAGGCGTTTGGGAATGCCCTGAGCCACCTGGTGCTGCCCGCCGCGTTGCTGGGCTACTTCAGCCTGGCCTACATCAGCCGCATGACACGCAGCTTCATGTTGAACGAACTGGCGCAGGAGTACATCGTCGCCGCGCGTGCCAAGGGCCTGAGCGAGACCCGCATCATCTGGCGCCACGCGCTGCGCAACGCCATGGTGCCGCTGGTCACCGTGGTGGCGCTGTCCTATGCGGGTTTGCTGGAGGGCAGCGTGTTGACCGAGACGGTGTTCGCGTGGCCGGGCCTGGGCTTGTACATCACCAATTCGCTGCAGAACGCGGACATGAACGCGGTGCTGGGCGGGACCATCGTGGTCGGTTCGGTGTTCATTGGGCTGAACCTGTTGAGCGACCTGCTGTACCGCGTGCTGGACCCGCGCACGAGGGATACGCGGTGAGTGAGTTGACGCATTGGCTCATGTCCGACCGCCCGCAGTCGCGCAAGCAGGCGGCGCTGGGTCGGCTCTATGCCGGCTGGCGCAGCTTTGCGCACAACCGGCTGGCGCTGGTGGGCCTGGCCATCGTCGCTGCACTGGTGCTGGTGGCCGCGCTGGCGCCGCTGCTGTCGCCCTATTCACCGACCGTGGGTGAACTGGGGCAGCGCCTGCTGCCGCCGTCCAGCAGCCACTGGTTGGGCACCGACGACCAGGGCCGTGACATCGCCAGCCGGCTGATCCACGGCAGCCGAATAACGCTTTATGTGGTGCTTCTGGTGGCCGTGCTGGCTGCACCCATAGGCCTCTTGGTGGGCACCGCTGCGGGCTATGCGGGTGGCTGGTTGGACGCGGTGCTGATGCGCATCACCGACATCTTCCTGGCCTTCCCGCGCCTGATCCTGGCGCTGGCCTTTGTTGCGGCCTTGGGGCCCGGCATTGAAAACGCGGTGATCGCCATCGCCATCACCTCCTGGCCGCCCTATGCGCGGATCGCACGCGCCGAGACACTCAGCATTCGCCAGGCCGACTACATCAATGCGGTGAAGCTGCTGGGAGCGGGGCCGGTGCGCATCGTGCTGCGGCATGTGATGCCACTGTGCGTGCCCAGTGTGATCGTGCGCGTGACGTTGGACATGGCCGGCATCATCCTCACCGCCGCCGGCCTGGGTTTCCTGGGACTGGGCGCGCAGCCACCCACACCGGAGTGGGGCGCCATGATCGCGGCAGGCCGCGCCTACGTGCTGGACCAATGGTGGGTGGCTGCGGCGCCGGGTGCGGCCATCTTCATCGTCAGCCTGGGCTTCAACCTGCTGGGGGACGGCTTGCGTGACGCACTGGATCCGAAGGGCGTGAAGTGACTGAGCCGCGTTCGACAACCTTTGGCGGTCGCGTGCGCTTGGGGTGCCCCGCTGCGCTCATGTCCCCCGCCCCAACTTGCTGCGCAAGCTGGGGCTCCTCCTTTACTTCGCTCCGCGGGGAACCCAAATCGCCCGCTCACTCACCAGTGGTGGTGCGCCAGTTGGTGGCGTGCTGCAAGGGTGGATGGACGAGGG
>JANOAM010000025.1:0-5831 GCA_031411215.1 Betaproteobacteria bacterium | reverse complement strand
GAACATGGGGGATGAGCCTCGGAATCTCTGAAAGGGGCAGCGCAGAGGATTGCGCGCACGCGGCCGCGCAGGGCAGCGCGCGATTCTAAGCGGTGGGGCCGCTTCGGTTGGCCTTGCCGGGATGGTGGGTGCTGACGGGCTCGAACCGCCGACCTACGCCTTGTAAGGGCGCCGCTCTACCAACTGAGCTAAGCACCCGGCATGCGTGTGACCAACAACAGGCACACAGGACACCGGTGCGCAAGCAGCGCACCGGCAGACAAGTCTTACAGCGCGTCGCGCAAGCCCTTGCCGGGACGGAACTTGGGCACCTTGGCGGCCTTGATCTTGATGGCGTCGCCGGTGCGGGGGTTGCGGCCGGTACGGGCCGCACGTTTGGTGACGGTGAAGGTGCCGAAACCGGGAATGGTGACCGAGCCGCCCTTTTTCAAGGTGGTCCTGACCGCACCAATGACAGCCTCGAGCGAACGACCGGCGGCCGCCTTGGAAATGTCGGCCTGCTTGGCGATGTGTTCGATCAGTTCACTCTTGTTCACGTCGCGGTTCCCTCTCAAGATGGTTCGAATTCGTATCCGGATGAAGACCCTGTTCTTTCCGGGCTACTTGGCCATCGGATCATTACATCGCCGGGGCTGAATCAGTGTCAAGCGGAGGCGGGATTCTAGGCGCTTCCGTCCCCCGCGCGAGGGATGGTTAGACCCCCAGGCCAGCGTGATTCCACGCTTGACAAGCCCCGGGCCCGGACCTAGCTCACACCGCCGAAGGCAAGGGCGCGCGCGCCACCACGTCGGCCAGCGCGCGGCCCAGATCGGCCGTGCCCGCCGTGCCGCCCAGGTCGCGCGTTCGCGGCGCGTGAGGGTCGGACAAGAGGCCTTCGATGCTGCCCAGCACCAGGTCGTGCGCCGCGCGGTGGCCCAGGAAGTCCAGCATCATCGCCGCCGACCAGGCTTGGCCGATGGGGTTGGCGATGCCCTGCCCTGCGATGTCCGGCGCCGAGCCATGCACGGGCTCAAAGAGGCTGGGCCACTGGCGTGTCGGGTTGAGGTTGGCCGAAGGCGCAATGCCGATGGTGCCGGTGCAGGCAGGGCCCAGGTCGGACAGGATGTCGCCGAACAGGTTGCTGGCCACGACCACGTCGAAGTGCTGCGGTCGTTGCACGAAGTGCGCGGTGAGGATGTCGATGTGGAACTGGTCCACGCTGACCTGCGGGTAGTGGGCCGCCATGGCCTTCACACGCTCGTCCCAGTAGGGCATGGTGATGCTGATGCCGTTGCTCTTGGTGGCCGACGTGAGCTTGCGGCGCGGGCGCTGCGCGGCCAGCTCGAAGGCGAACTTCAGCACGCGGTCCACACCGTGGCGGGAGAAGGTGCTCTGCTGCGTGACGACCTCACGCTCCGTGCCTTCGAACATGCGGCCGCCGATGCTGGAGTACTCGCCTTCGGTGTTCTCGCGCACGATCCACATGTCGATCTCACCCGGCTTCAGCGGCTGGCCCTGGCGGTTGACCAGCGGTGAATGGATGCCAGGCATCAGCCGTGCCGGCCGCAGGTTGATGTACTGGTCGAAGTCGCGGCGGAACTTGATCAGGCTGCCCCACAGCGACACATGGTCGGCCACGGTCGCCGGCCAACCCACGGCGCCGAAGAAGATGGCGTGGTGACCGCCGATCTGGTCCTTCCAGTCGACCGGCATCATCTCGCCATGCTGGGCGTAGTAGTCGCAGCTGGCGAAGTCGAAGTGGTCCAGCTGCAGGTTGATGCCGAAGCGCCGCGCGGCGGCGTCCAGCACGCGCAGGCCTTCGGGCATGGTTTCCTTGCCGATGCCGTCACCGGGAATAACGGCGATGCGATGGGTGCTTGCTGCGTGGGTGCTCATGGAGTCTCCTTGGTGTCTGCCGGTGCGCGCACGACCAGTGCCACGCCCACGGCGGTGAGTGCAATGCCCGCCAGCACGCCGGGGCCCAGGGCCTCGCGGAACAGAACCCAGGCCATCAGGGCCGTGGTCGGTGGCACGAGGTACATCAGGCTGGTGACCGATGTGGCCGCGCCGCGCTGGATCAGGATGTACAGCAGCGAACTGCCGCCCAGCGTCAGCCCGAGCACTGACCAGGCCATGGCGCCAACGAATTGCGGGTGCATCACGATCGCTTCTGTTTCCAGCAGGGCCAGCGGCGCCGTCACCACCAGGGCCGCCAGCAACTGCACGGTGTTGGCGGTGCGCACGTCACAAGGCTGCACCCAGCGCTTCTGGTACAGCGTGCCGGCGGTGATGCAGAACAGCGCCACCACGCCGGCCGCCACGCTGATACCGTTGGCCTCACCCACGTCCAGCTTGTGCCAGACCACCAGCATCAGCCCCGCCAGACCCAGCAGCAGGCCCACCCACTGGCGCGGTGCGACGCGGTGCTGCGTGCCCTGCGCGCTCATCCAGATCGCGGTGAGGATAGGCTGCAGGCCCACGATCAAGGCTGCCAAGCCGGCACCCAGCCCCAGCTTCACGGCCACCCACACGCCACCCAGGTAGCCCGCGTGCATGAAGATGCCGGTCACACCCAGGTGCAGCCACTGCGAACGGTCGCGCGGCCAGGGCACACGTGCCCAGGCGATCCAAACACCAAAGCACAGGGCGGACAGCGCGTAGCGGATGGCCAGGAAACTGAGCGGCGGCGCATGCGGCATGCCGTAGCGCGCGACGATGAAGCCCGTGCTCCAGATCAGCACGAACACACCCGGCATGGCGCGCAGCAGCGCCACTCTTTGTTCATTCAACAGGAGGGTCCCAAACTCACCGTCACAGCACCGTCACCACGCCGTCAACGTGTCTTGGCACGGATTTCGGGGATCGCCTTGCGCAGGTAATACACCATCGACCACACCGTCAGCACCGCCGCCACCCAGATCAGCACCGTGCCCCACAGGTGGGTGTCGATACGGCCGAAGAGCGCGCCGTCATACAGCAGGAAAGGAATGGCCACCATCTGCGACGCCGTCTTCAGCTTGCCCAGCATGTGCACCGCCACGCTGCGGCTGGCGCCAATGGTCGCCATCCACTCGCGCAGCGCGGAGATGGCGATTTCACGGCCGATGATGATGAGCGCCACCAACGGGTCCACACGGCCGTGGCCCAGCAACACCAGCAGCGCCGCGCAGATGAGGAACTTGTCGGCCACCGGGTCCAGGAAGGCACCGAAGGCCGAGGTCTGGTTGAGCTTGCGGGCCAGGTAACCATCCAGCCAGTCGGTCAGCGCGAACAGCACGAACATGGCCGTGGCCACCACGTTCTTGGTGGGCAGCGGCCAGTTCAGGTAGTACACACCGATGATGAGCGGGATCGCGGCGATGCGCGCCCAGGTCAGCAGCGTGGGGATGGTTAAGAACATGCGGTGAGTGTCGCTCGTTCTTGCCTGAGGCCGGGCCTCAGTCAAGCGAACGTGGCTTGAACTGGTTCTTTTCGTTGAACAGGAAGACCTCGGTCCACTTCACCGGCTTGGGCAGCTTGGACACGTCGCCATAGGGCGCGCCGCGGCGTACGGCTTCCATGGCGATGTCCGTGGTGCCCGCGGCCAGGGGGTTGGCGGGGGGCCGCACGACGCTGATGTTGCGCACCGTGCCGTCGTTGTTGAGTTCGACTTCCAGGATGGGTATGCCGAAGAGCATGGGCGGCGGCGTGCCCATGTAGCTGTTGCGCGGGCTGCCGGCGACCATGCGGCGCGCCGCGATCTTCTTGAACTCGTCCAGGTTGCGGGCCGCCGGCGCAGGTGCCAGCGCCACCGCCGGGCCCAGGTCCGCCTTGGAACCTGCCACCGGCGTGGCAGGAGTCGGTGCCATGGTGACGTGCGCCGGTGCGGCGACTGGGGCAGGAGTAGGAGCAGGACCAGGCGCAACAGGCGCAGGCCGCGGCGCTTGCGCCGCGGGGGCCGCAGCCGGGGCAGGCCGGGCTGCAGGTGCCGGCGCCGGGGCCGGCGGGCTGCTTGCACAGGCGGCCAACAGCGCCAAGGTGGCGCTCAAGACGCCCAGCGCCTGACGACGCGACGAAGTTCCCTCAATGCAACGCACGGTAGATTTCCTCTGCAAGTTCTCGGCTGATGCCTTCCACGCTGGCCAGATCGTCCACACCTGCACTGGCCACCCCCCTCAGCCCGCCAAAACGCTGCAGCAGGCGGGCCCGCTTGCGTGGCCCTACCCCGGCAATGTCTTCGAGCTTGCTGCCGCCGGTACGCACACTGGCCCGGCGGGCACGCATGCCGGTGATCGCGAACCGGTGCGCTTCGTCCCGGATTTGCGCCACCAGCATCAGCGCGGCTGAATCATGCCCCAGATAGACCTTGTCCCGGCCGTCGGCGAACACCAGTTCTTCGAGGCCAACCTTGCGTCCTTCGCCTTTTTCCACACCCACGATCAGCGCCAGATCCAGCCCCAGTTCTGCAAACACTTCGCGCGCCATGCTGACCTGGCCACGGCCGCCATCCACCAGTACCAGGTCGGGCAGGCGTGCGAGCTTCGAGTCGCCTTCCGACTTGCCGTCTGTCTTGCTGGTCGCCAGCGCTTCGGCAATGCGCGAATAGCGCCGGGTCAGCACCTGCCGCATGGCCGCATAGTCGTCACCACCTGTCACACCTTCGATGTTGAAGCGGCGGTACTGGCCGCTCTGCATGCCGTGGTTTTCGTAGACCACGCAGGACGCTTGGGTGGCCTCACCTGCCGTGTGGCTGATGTCGAAACATTCGATGCGCAAGGCGGCCGGGTCGGCCACATCCAGCTCCAGAGCGTCCATCAGCGCGCGTGTGCGCTGCTGCTGCGAACCTTCTTCGGCCAGCAAGCGGGCCAGCGACAACTCTGCGCCCTTGGCCGCCATCTCCAGCCAGATGCGCCGCTGCTCACGTGGCTGGTGCGTGCCACGCACCTTGACGCCGGAGGTTTCCGACAACGCCTCCAGCAGCGCCGCGTCCACCACGTGGCTCAGTACCAGTTGCGGTGGCACCGGTTGGCCTATGTAGTGCTGGGCGATGAAGGCTTCCAGCACCGCCTGCTCAGGGCCGATCGCAGTGGCCGCCTCGGCCGCGTCGGCCTCTTCCGCGCTGAGTGCGGCGCCTTCGTCCACATGCGTGGGGAAGTAGGCACGGTCACCCAGGTGGCGGCTGCCGCGCACCATGGCCAGGTTGACGCAGGCGCGGCCGCCGGCCACCTTGACGGCCAGGATGTCCACGTCCTTGTCGCTGGCGTTGAGGCTGCTGGCCTCCACGCTTTGCTGCTGCAGCACACGTGACAGCGAACCGATGCGGTCGCGCAGCGCGGCGGCCTTCTCGAATTCCAGGCTCTCGGCGAAGGTCATCATCTTCGCCTGCAAGTCGTTGATGACCTCTTCGGTTTCGCCCAGCAGGAAGCGCTCTGAGTCGTGCACGTCGCGCTTGTAGTCCTCGGCGCTGATCAGGCCCACACAAGGGCCGCTGCAGCGCTGGATCTGGTACAGGAGGCAGGGCCGGCTGCGGTTGTTGAAGACCGTGTCCTCGCAGGTTCGCAGGTGGAAGACCTTCTGCATCAGCTGGATGGTCTGTTTGACGGCCCAGGCGTTGGGATAGGGCCCGAAATAGCGGTGTTTCTTGTCCACCGCGCCGCGGAAGTAGGCCATGCGCGGGAACTGTTGAGCCAACGGGGCCCCTTCCCCTTTGGCGGCGTGGCCCGTGATCTTCAGGTACGGGTAGCTCTTGTCGTCGCGGAACAGGATGTTGAAGCGCGGCGAAAGCGTCTTGATGAGGTTGTTTTCCAGCAGCAGCGCTTCGGCTTCCGTGCGCACCACGGTCGTCTCCAGCCTGGCGATGCGCGACACCATGG
>JANOAM010000024.1:0-3142 GCA_031411215.1 Betaproteobacteria bacterium | reverse complement strand
GATGCCAACCCCAAGGCGTCGTCGCAGCTGTTTGAAGTGCTCTACGGCGACCTGCGGCGCATGGCGCGCAACCACCTGCGCAAGGAAAACCCAGGCCACACGCTCAGCGCCACCAGCCTGGCGCACGAGGCCTGGTTCCGCATGGCCGAGCAGACACGCACGCAGTGGAAGAACCGCAGCCACTACCTGGCCGTGGCCAGCACCATGATGCGGCGCATCCTGGTCAACCACGAACTGGCGCGCCGCGCCGACAAGCGCGACGCGGAACTGGTGCCGGTGACCATGAGCGGCCTGGAACAGTTGGGCGCGCCGCCCGACCGCGACCTGGTCGCCGTGCACGAAGCGCTGCTGGCCTTTGAGGAAGTGGACGCGCGCGCCGCCAAGGTGGTGGAATTGCGCTTCTTCGGTGGCCTGGAAAACGAAGAGGTTGCCGAGGTGCTGGGTGTGAGTCTGGCGACCATCAAACGCGACTGGGCCGTGGCCCGCGCCTGGCTGCACCGCGAACTGGCCGTGCGATAGCACGCTGCGGCAGCAGCCCTTGGACAAGGAGCTTGCAATGACCCCGATGCGTTGGCTGCTGGTCGGACCCGGGCGCATTGCCCATTCGTTTGCCAAGGCGCTGCATTCACTGCCGGACGCTGAACTGGTGGCCATCTGCGGCCGCGACGCCGCCCGCGCCGAAGCCTTTGCCCGCGACTGCACGCCGGCCGGCAAAGCACTGCCCGAGGTCTGCGGTGACCTGGTCGCACGGCTGGCGCGTGGGGACATCCACGCCGTCTACGTCGCCACACCCCACGCCCAGCACGCGGAAGCCGTGGCGGCCGCGCTGCACGCCGGCTGCGGCGTGCTGTGCGAGAAGTCCCTGACGCCCGGCCGCGCCCAGGCCGAACCGCTGGTGGCGCTGGCCCGCGAGCGCGGCCTCTTCCTGATGGAAGCGGTGTGGACCCGTTTCCTGCCGGCCTACGCGCAGGTCAAACGCTGGATGGACGAAGGCGCCATCGGCCAGTTGCGCGGCATCCAGTCCAGCTTCTGCTTCCCCGTGCCCTTTGACCCCAACGACCGCCTCTACGACCGCGCGCGTGCCGGCGGCTCGCTGCTGGACGTGGGCATCTACAACCTCACCGCCACGCGCTGGGCGCTGCAGCAGGCGCTGGGCCATGTGCCCGAGCCCGTGGCCATGGACGTGCGCGGCGAACTGGCCCCCACGGGCGTGGACCGGCACGTGGCCGCCACGCTGCACTTCGACGGCGGCATCACGTCGCAGTTCATCTGCGGCTTTGCGCTGCGCTCCGACAACGCCCTGAGGCTGATGGGGGACGCGGGCTGCATCGTGCTGCCCGAACACTTTTGGATGGCGCAGCGGGTGGAACTGCACCAGGGCTTTGGCCCGCCGGTGGTGGTGGACACGCCCTTCGCCTGCAACGGGCTGGAAGGCGAGATCGCCGAGGCCATGCGCTGCATCCGCGCCGGCCTGCACGAGAGCCCGGCCATGACCCCCCAGGAGACCCTGGCCACGCTGGGCTGGATGGACCAGCTGCGTGCGAAGCTGGGTGTGCGCTACGACTGGGAATGAGTACTGCGACAAGTGCGCGGTCGTGAGCCGCGCTCACTCCGCCTGGCGCTTGAGCCGTTCCGACTGCCAGTAGACGTCGTCCCCGCCCAGTCCGTCCAGGTTGGCACGGTTGAGCACACGGGCCAGCACGAACAGCAGGTCGCTCAGCCGGTTCAGGTACTGGCGCGGTGCCTCGTTCACCTTGTCCTGCGCGGCCAGCGCCACCACGGCCCGCTCGGCTCGGCGCGCCACAGTGCGGCTGACATGGGCCAGCGCCGCGCTGCGGGTGCCCGCGGGCAGGATGAATTCCTGCAGCCGCGGCAACTGCGCGTTGTAGTGCGCCAGCGCTTCGTCCAGGCGCAGCACGGCGTCTTCCTTGACCAGCTGAAAGCCGGGGATGGACAACTCACCGCCCAGGTTGAAAAGCTCGTGCTGGATGACCACGAGCAGGTCACGCACGTCTGCCGGCAAGGGCTCCGCCAGGATCACGCCCAGGCCGGAATTGAGTTCGTCGACATCGCCCATGGCCTGCACCCGCAGGTGGTCCTTGGGCACGCGGCTGCCGTCACCCAGGCCGGTGCTGCCGTCGTCGCCGGTGCGGGTGGCAATTTGTGTGAGGCGGTTGCTCATGCCCGCATTGGACCACTGCGGCGCAGGATGCCGCACACGCGGCCACCGCGCTGGCCTACGATGCGGCCCGGACACCGGAGACAAACCATGAACGCACCCTTGCCCAATGCGGCCATCGCCGCCCTGCGCACCATGCCCCCGGCCATGCTGGTGGCCTTGCAGGCCCGCTTTGGCGACCGCCTGAGCACCGCGCTTTCTGTGCGTGAACAGCATGGCAGGGGCGAGAGCGTCTACGACGCCGCGCCGCCGGAGGCTGTGGTCTTCTGTGAGAGCAACGACGACGTGCAGTTCGCCGTCAAGCTGGCGAGTGAACACGCCGTGCCGGTCATCCCCTACGGCACTGGCAGTTCGCTGGAAGGCCATTTGCTGGCGGTGCAGGGCGGCATCAGCGTGGACGTGTCGCGCATGGCGAACATCCTGGCCATCAACGCCGAGGACCTGACCGTCACCGTGCAGGCCGGCGTGACGCGTGAACAGCTCAACCGCGAGATCAAGGACACGGGCCTCTTCTTCCCCATAGACCCGGGCGCCAACGCCAGCCTGGGCGGCATGGCCGCCACACGCGCCAGCGGCACCAACGCCGTGCGCTACGGCACCATGCGCGAAAACGTCCTGGGCCTGACCGTCATCACGGCCAGCGGTGAGCTGGTGCGCACCGGCACGCGCGCCAAGAAGAGCAGCGCGGGCTACGACCTGACGCGCCTGTTCGTCGGCAGCGAAGGCACGCTGGGTGTGATGGCGGAAGTGACGCTGCGCCTGTTCCCACTGCCCGAAGCGGTGAGCGCGGCGGTGTGCCACTTCCCCAGCATTGACGCGGCCGTGCAGACCACCATCCAGGTCATCCAGATGGGCGTGCCGATTGCGCGTTGCGAACTGCTGGACGCCAACGCCATCCGCGCCGTCAACAAACACAGCAAGCTGAACCTGCGCGAAGCGCCCATGCTGCTGATGGAGTTCCAC
>JANOAM010000023.1:0-3068 GCA_031411215.1 Betaproteobacteria bacterium | reverse complement strand
GCCACGCTCAACAACGCCCAGATGCAGGCCGTGCAACACCTGGACGGGCCCTGCCTGGTGCTGGCGGGCGCGGGGTCCGGCAAGACGCGGGTGATCGTGCACAAGATCGCGCGGCTGCTGCAGGCCGACTTGCTGCCGAAGCAGATCGCGGCCATCACCTTCACCAACAAGGCCGCCCAGGAAATGCGCGAACGCGCCAAGGCACTGGTGGGGCCACGCGCGGCCAAGGACCTGGCCATCAGCACCTTCCACAGCCTGGGCGTGCGCATGCTGCGTGAGAGCGGTGAGAAGGTCGGCCTCAAGCCCAACTTCAGCATCCTGGACAGCGACGACGTGCTGGGGGTCTTGCGGGACGCCGGCAGCTGCACCGACAACGCGCTGGCCCGGCGCTGGCAGTGGACCATCAGCCTGTGGAAAAACCAGGGGCTGGATGCGTCGGGTGCGGAAGGCGTTGCCAAGGACGCGGACGAACAGCTCGCCGCGCGTGTGATGCGCCTGTATGAAGAGCGCCTGCAGGCCTACCAGGCGGTGGACTTTGACGACCTGATCAAGCTGCCGCTGGTGCTGCTGCAGCGCGACGAGGAAAGCCGCCAACGCTGGCAGGCCCAGTTCCGCCACATCCTGGTCGACGAGTACCAGGACACCAATGCCGTGCAGTACGAACTGCTGAAGGCGCTGGTCGGTGAGCGCGGCCTCTTCACCGCGGTGGGTGATGATGACCAGAGCATCTACGGCTGGCGTGGCGCCACCATCGAGAACCTGAAACGCCTGCCGCAGGACTACCCACAGCTGACCGTCGTTGCGCTGGAACAGAACTACCGCAGCACGGGCCACATCCTGCGCGCGGCCAATGCGGTGATCGCCGGCAACCCCAAACTCTTTGAGAAGAAGCTGTGGTCCGACCTGGGCGACGGCGACCCGGTGCGGGTGCTGGAATGCGACGGCGAAGAACACGAGGCCGAACGCGCGGTGGCGCGCATCGTGGCCCTGCGCGCACAGGACGCCCGCCTGAAGCTCAGCGACTTTGCCGTGCTGTACCGCGCCAACCACCAGGCGCGGGTCTTCGAACAGAAACTGCGTGGCGCCCAGCTGCCCTACAAAGTGAGTGGCGGTCAGAGTTTCTTTGACCGCGCCGAGATCAAGGACCTGTGCGCCTGGCTGCGCCTGCTGGTGAACAACGACGACGACCCGGCCTTCCTGCGCGCGGTGACCACGCCCAAGCGCGGCATTGGCCACCAGACACTGGGCACGCTGGGCGAATTCGCGACCAAGTGGAAGGTCAGCCTGTTCGAGGCGCTGTTCTCACCTAGCCTGGCCATGGTGCTGAAGGGCAAGCCCATCGAGCTGCTGCACAACTTCGGCCGCGAGCTGAACGACCTGCAGCACAAGGCTGGCCACACCACGGGCGCCGAAGACGCCAAAGCGTTGCTGACGGCCTGGCTCAAGGACATCCACTACGAGCAGCACCTCTACGACAGCGAAGACAGCGAAAAGCTGGCCGCCGCGCGCTGGAGCAACGTGCTGGACTTCGTCGATTGGGTGGCGCGGCGCTGCGGTGGTGAGATCACGCAGGACGGCGGCACCACCTTTGAAAGTGAGCGCCAGACGGTACTGCAGGTGGCGCAGACCATCAGCGTCATCATCAGCCTGGCCGAACGCAGTGACGAGCAGGACGTGGTGACCCTGTCCACGCTGCACGCGTCCAAGGGACTGGAGTGGCCGCATGTGGTGCTGGCGGGTGTCAACGAGGGCCTGCTGCCTTTCCGCAGCGGCGACGATGACATGACGGTGGAGCGGCTGGAAGAAGAACGCCGCCTCATGTACGTGGGCATCACACGCGCCCGCCTGAGCCTGACCGTGAGCACCCTGCGCCGCCGCAAGAAGGGCCGCGACACCATCGCCGGGGTGCCCAGCCGCTTCATCGCCGAGATGAAGCTGCACGAAGCCAGCGCCAAGGAAGACCCGCGCGAGCGCTTGAGAAAGCTGCGTGACGCGATGGCGGCCAAAGTGGCCGCAGCACCCGCGTCAATGCCCTGAGGAGCCACTTCCGTGTTCGGCCATGGCGCGCTCGATGCGCCGGTCCGGCAGAAGCCACAAGCCGGCCACGCCGATGTACAGCAGCCAGGACGCGGGCGTCCAAACGAAGGCCATGGCGATGGCCACGATGTAGATCACCGGTGCGGCATTGCCCTTGAAGTCGCGGCCCACAGCCTGCTGCAGCAGTGAACCCGGACCATGGACCTTGACGATGACCCGCTGCAGGATCCAGTAGGCCACGCCGCACATCAGCAGGTCCACGCCATACAGCGCGGTGGGCAGCGCGGCAAAGTGGTTCTCGCCCATCCAGCCAGTGACAAACGGCATCAGGCTCAGCCAGAACAACAGGTGCAGGTTGGCCCACAGAATGCCGCCCTGCACATGTTTCACCGTGTGCAGCAGGTGGTGGTGGTTGTTCCAGTAGATGCCCACGTTGACGAAGCTCAGCACGTAGCTCAGGAACACCGGTGCCAGCGCTGACAGGCCAGCCCAGCTGGGGTCGTGCGGCACCTTCATCTCCAACACCATGATGGTGATGATGATGGCGATGACGCCGTCACTGAAGGCTTCTAGGCGGGTCTTTCCCATCATGGTGGTCGGGCCTGGGCTGTGTGTGCGGAGCCGCCAGCATATCGCCACACAATCCGCCATGAGCTCTGTCATCCGCAACCGCCCCTGGTTGGCCGCCGCCACGCTGCTGAGCGCGCTGCTGGCCATTGCATCCGCCCCTTGGGCACTGGCGCTGCCGTGGATGAACTTCGTGTTCAAACCGCTGACCACGGTGCTGGTCATCGCACACGCGCTGCCCCGGGGCCACGACACACCCATCGTGCGCCGCTGGGTGCTGGTGGGGATGGCGTTCTCACTCGCTGGTGATGTGTTCCTGCTGTGGCCCAAGGAAGGTTTCCTGCCCGGCCTGGTCAGCTTCTTGGTGGCGCACCTGGCGTACCTGTGGGCCTTCACCCGCGCGGCGCGATTTGCCTCACAGCCACTGGTTTTTGTGGGCTACGGCGCACTGGCGGCGCTGATCC
>JANOAM010000022.1:0-3056 GCA_031411215.1 Betaproteobacteria bacterium | reverse complement strand
CGGCCGGGGAAGAGGGCAAACAGGTGCGAGACATGGCGGTGCGTGTCGCGCGGGGTGTCCAGCACGGCGTCGTCTTTTTCTTCCAGCCATTCCAGCAGCTGGCCCCAGCGGCCGACACGCGGCGCGGCCAGGCGGTCGCGCAGGCTGGCGATTTGTTCCCTGAAGGCCCGCTCCGTGCCCAGCGCATCGGCGGCACGCACGGTGTTGTCGAACAGGTCCCAGAGGATCTGCTGGTCGTAGCTGACGCCGTCTTCCACCGGGCCGTGTTCGGGTGACCAGCCCATCGGCGCAACCAGCCGACCGTCGGGTAGGGCCTTCAACTGGTCGATCCAGAACTCGCAAGCTTCCTTCAGCATCGGCCAGGCTTGCTGGCGCAAAAAAATCTTGTCCTGCGTGTAGGCCCAGTGTTCAAAGAAGTGGCGCGCGTACCACGCGTTGCCGGCCTTGTTCCACAGGTAGCCCATGGCGCCGAAGGGATTGGATTCGGTGCGCACCGTCCAGCCGCGCGCGGGCTTGCCGTCGGCGGTGAGGAAGCGTTCCTCGGGTGGGTTGGCCTGGCCGTCCACCTGGCGCGGGCCGGGCCGCACGACACCCGGGTTGGCCAGCGCCCAGGCTGCGGCGTCGGCCACGGCCTGGCGGTACAGCGGGATCTGGCTGCGCACAAAGCCGTGCAACGGCTGCGCCAGTTCGGCCAGGTTGGCCGGTTCGGCCGGCCAGTAGTTCATCTGCAGATTGATGTTGGTGTGGTAATCCGAATTCCAGGGCGGTGTCAGGCTGTCGTTCCACAGGCCCTGCAGGTTGGCGGGCAGCAGGCTGCGGGAGCTGGCGATCAGCAGGTAGCGGCCGAACTGGAAGTGCAGGGCTTCCAGGCCACGGTCCTGGCCGTCGCCGGTCTTGTCTCGGGTGTAGGCCAGCAGGCGTTCATCGGTGGACAGGGCGCGGCGGTCGGCGGCGGTGTGGCCGAGGTCCAGCGTCACACGGCCGAAGAGCTTGCGGTAGTCGCGTTCGTGTTCCGTGCGCAGCGCGTGCCAGCTGCGGCCTGCGGCTGCCGTCACTTGCGTGGTCACACGCGGCAGCGGGTGCGCACCTTGGAACTGCTGCGCGGCGTCGGCCGCGTAGCTGGTGCCGGCGCCTATGACCAGCGTCAGTGCGTCGCAGTGTTCAAAGACCAGCGTCTGCCCGTCCACCCGCACGGTGCCGCCCAGGTGCTGCAGCTGCACCTGGCTGGTGTAGTTCATGGCGTTGCTTGAACGCATGCCGCCGCCCGGCAGTGTCCAGCCGGCGAGCGTTCCGGTGGCCAGCAGGCGCCGGCCCGCGGCTGCGGTCAACGCGCCGTGGCGGTCGGTCAGGCTGATGCGCCCGCTGTAGCGCCCGGGTTCGCTGGCGGTGTAGCGCAGCACGATGACCTGCGCCGGATGGCTGGCGATGGCCTCGCGACGGTAGTCCACACCGGCCAGCGTGTAGCTGACGCTGTGGCGCGCGTCGTCCAGCTTCAGGTCACGTCGGTAGCCGGTGGTGGGTGCATCGTGTCCGGTCAATTCGACCGTCAGGTCGGCCAAGGGCTGGTAGGCGCCCAGGGTCTTGCTGTCACCGGTCCACAACGTGATTTCGTTGATCTGGATGCGGTCGCGCGCCGGCTGGCCGAACAGCATGGCACCCAGGCGGCCGTTGCCTATGGGCAGCGCTTCGCGTTCCCAACCCCGGGCGGTGTCGGGCGCGGGGCGGCTGTAGTGCAGCGTGAGGTCGGCCGCCAGTGCTGCGAAGGCGGCCAGGCTCAGGACCAGGCCCAAGGCCAGGCACAGCGTGGACGAGAAGGTGAGGGGCAGCCAGCGCCGCAGCATGATCTTCACGCCCCGCCGCGCGGCCGGCCCACCAGCACACCGCGGCCATGGGCCGCGATGTACAGCACACCGTGGTCCAGCCCGTCGGCGGCCAGCGACAGCACACGGCCGTAGCGATGGCGGTCGTCGTCGATGCGTTGGTAGCTCAAACCGGCGTCGTCGCTGCGGAACAGGCCGTCGATTGCCGTACCGCTCACGAAGGCCTTCCCGTACACATAGACGCTGGGGTACGGCGCGTTGGGTGCACCCTTGCCTATGGACACCAACCAGGCTTCGCTGAAGCCCTTGATGGCCTTGGGTGGTCGGTCACCTGCGGGCAGGTGCACCAGGCCGTCGGGCAAGGCCAGCCACAGGTCACGCAAGGCACCCGGTGCGCTGAGCAACTGCACCGACTGCCAGGGCTCCACCTTGCTTAAGCCCGTGACCGCCACCTTGAAGCTGCGTCCGCCGTCGCTGCTGGCCAGCACCTGGCCCTGCAGGCGGTCGTAGACGTAGAACACACCCTCGACATGACGGTCGGCCACCGGCGCCAGCACGGCATTGCGGTCGCTGGGCCAGCCTTCGCAGACCTGCCAGCTGCGGCCGCGGTCGCGAGAACAGAGGGCCGCTCGTTTTTCCGGCGTCCAGACGAAGAAGCCGCCCTGCGCCGACACGGCGATGCGGCCCGCCGGTGTGCGGCCGCCGTGGGCCGCCTTGGCGATCCACGGCGATGCGCCGAAGGGCCGCCAGCTGACACCGCCGTTGGTGGACACGTAGCCGCCGCTGGCGGTGCCATCGGCCACACGCGCCATGACGGCCGGGCTCAGCTCGGCCACGTCCACCGAGCAGTTGCTGTCGGAGCTGGGCCTGAACAGGCCGGCGTTGGGAGTCTTGCTCAAGTCGTCCCAGGCGGCACCGGACACGTCGCCCATGGCGGCCAGCAGCGTGGCGCCGCCGGAGGGGCTCTTGATTTCCAGCGTGGCCGTCTCTTCAAGATTGACGACCGTGAAGTCCCACTTCACCTGGGCACCCTTGGTAGCTGCACCCAGGTTGCCCGTCATCCACAGGCCGTAGCCCGTGCCGTAGACGGCACGTTCCGGGTTGTGGGGGTCCAGTTTCACGTCAGCGATCCAGTGGCCCATCTTGTCCTGGCCGCGCAGGTAGTCCACGAGCCAGGGGTAGGGCGTCGCATCATGCTTGGAGCGTGCGCCCAGTGCTGTCCAGCTGCGGCCATCG
>JANOAM010000021.1:0-5728 GCA_031411215.1 Betaproteobacteria bacterium | reverse complement strand
CCTGTCAATGGGAAGTGGTGAAAGGGGATGCCGTAGCTGCCCGCCAGCTCTTCAAAGTTGCGGTGGTTGGACACGATGGCCGGAATCTCCACCGGCAAGGACCCGCTCTTCCAGCGGAACAGCAAGTCGTTCAGGCAATGCCCATGCTGGCTGACCATCAGCAGCACGCGCGGCCGCGCGGCCAGCGCATGGAAGCGCACTTGCATGCTGAACTGCTGGCGTGTGTGCTGGAACAGCGCGTCCAGCGTGGACGCCTGCGCCAGTTGCGGCGGGGCCACGAAATGAACGCGCATGAAGAACAGACCCGTGGCATCGTCGCCTTCGAGGTCGCCGAACTGCTGCGAGTCGATGATGTTGCAGCCCGCCTGGTACAGCAGACCCGACACGGCGTGCACGATGCCCTTGGCATCAGGGCACGCCAGCGTCATCACGAATTGGTTAGCCACCGCCATTGCAAGGATTGTAGGGACCCCTCATGAACCGAGTTGACGAACAGGACTGGCCTGAAAAGAGCCGCGAATTGGCCACGCTGCTGGCGCGCACGGCCTTGGGCGACCGTGCCGCCTTTGGCCGCCTGTACCAGCGCACCAGCGGCCATTTGCTGGCCGTGGTGCTGCGCATCCAGCGCGACCGCGCTTTGGCCGAAGACTTGCTGCAGGAGATCTATGTCTCGGTGTGGAAGTCCGCCGGCGGCTTTGACGCCGCGCGCAGCCAACCGCTGACCTGGCTGACCCACATCGCACGCAACCGTGCCATCGACAGCCTGCGTCGCGCGCGCACCCAACCGCAGCTGGACAGCCACCACGCGGGCGACGACGGTGACGAGGACCACCCCAATGCGCTGGAGCAGCACGCCGACGAGTCCCCCGGCCCGCTGGACCTGCTGGGCCTGGCCAGCCAGAAGCGGCAGCTCAACGCCTGCCTGGAACGCCTGAGCCCACCGCAGCGCCAGAGCGTGGCCCTGGCCTTCTTCGACGGCCTGTCGCATGCCGAAGTGGCTGAGCAATTGCGCGAGCCGCTGGGCACCGTGAAGAGCTGGGTGCGCCGTGCGCTGGGCACGCTGAAAGGCTGCCTGGACCGGGCGGCATCGCGCGACATGAGCGACATGAATGACAACAGCGCGATGCAGGAAGGGGCCTGAACATGGACTACGCACACCCCGTCCTGGCCGACGCACTGGCTGCCAGCTATGTGGCCGGCACCCTGCGCGGCGCAGCACGCCGCCGCTTTGAGTCGCTGCTGCCAGGTCACCCTGGCTTGCGCGCGGCCGTCACCGAATGGCAAGGCCGATTGATTCCGCTCACCGTGGCTATCCAGCCCGTGCAGCCTTCCCCGGCCGTGTGGCAGGCCATCGAACGGCGCTTGTGGCCATCGCCCGCCACGCAACCCTGGTGGCAGCGCCTGACGTTGTGGCGCGCCGCCACGTCGCTGGCCACGGTGGCCGCCGTGGCGCTGGCCGTGACGGTGGTCAGCCCGCCGCCCGCCCAGGCGCCGGTGGTGGTGGTGCTGCAGAGCACCGGCGGCGACCCCGCCGTGGCCGGCAGCGTGGTGGCCAGTTTCAGCGCCGACGGCCGCGCGGCTGTGGCCCGAACGCTGACTCCGGTGTCGCTGCGGTCCGATCGTGTGCTGGAGCTCTGGTGGGCGCCCGAAAAAGGCGCGCCCACCTCGCTGGGACTGATCAAGGCCGACGGCATGACGGTCCTGTCGCGCGGGCAGTTGCCGGGCGGCCTGAAGGGCAGTGGCATCGACCACATGGCGGTCAGCGTGGAGCCGCCGGGTGGCAGCCCGACGGGCAAGCCGACGGGGCCGGTGGTGTTCTACGGGAAGATACAGCTCTGATCGATTTGTAGTTAAGTTACTTTCTGGGCGGCAGGAGGATTGGCTGCCCCACAACAACGGCCAAGGCTGTCTATCTGCTGAGTTCGGGTTTGTCCGCGTCAACGATGTAGTTTTACTTCAATACCATCGCGCCGTTCTGTAGCGAAGGATTGGGGCATGGCGTTGATCGCGTGTGTGCGGATACGGGCTCGGCTGCTGCGGCTCAGCGCGGTGGCCGTGCTGCTGCTGGGCGTGGTCTCTTGCGGTGGCGGTGGCGGCAGCAGCGAGCCTCCGCCAGTGCAGCCGCCAGTCGCGGACCCGGTGCTGGACTACGGCAACGCCAGCTTCCAGACCATCCTGCGCGCCGTGCCCGCCAGCCCTGGTGGTGGCGGAGCGGCCACTTCGCTGACCATCCACTACCGGCGCCAGGCCAGCGACTACAGCGGCTGGGCCCTGCACGTCTGGGACGCCGCGGTGGAAACTGCCTGGACCGCCGGTCTCACATCCAGCAACACCGACAGCTTCGGCCAAGTCTTCAACGTGCCGTTGCGCACCGCCAGTGGCAACGTCGGCTACATCCTGCACAAGGGCGGCACCAAGGACGTGTTTGGCGGACCCGCAGGCGGTGACCAGAGCGTCGCGCTGCAGGCCGGCACCAACGAGATCTGGCGCGTCGAAGGTGACAGCACCACCTACCGCAGCAACCCGACAGGTGCGGCGCGGCCGGACGTCAACCAGGTCCGTGTGCACTACAAGCGTTATGTGGGCGACTACGCCAACTGGGGCCTGCACCTGTGGTCCGGCAGCGGGCTGGACACGGCCGCGGCGCCGGTGGGCATCGCGCAGTGGATCAGCCCCGTGGCCTTCACCGCGATGCCGGGGTACGCCGTGGCTGCGGACGAGATCGTCTTCGACATCCCCGTGCTCAACCCGTCCGCGGACGCAAGCCGCACGGCGCTGGAATTCATCATCCATGGCATGCCGCCCAATGGCGACGACAAGGACGGCCGGGCCGACAACATCCGCGTCGCCTACAGCGCGCTGACGGTGCGCAACCAGGTCGGCGAGGTCTGGCTGATGCAGGGCGACCCCACGGTCTACCTGGCCGCACCGGACACACGCCGCGCCAGCAGCACCGACGCACGCGCAGTGTGGCTCAACAAGACGCTGGTCAAGTGGCCGCGCGTGTCCCTCAGCAGCACGGGTGTGGTGAAGCTCTACCACTCGGCCACGGGGCAGATCCTGGCGCCCAGGGACGGCAGCGTCAGCGGCGCCGACGGTGCGCTGACGCTGGACGCCTTTGCCGGC
Source organism: Betaproteobacteria bacterium (assembly GCA_031411215.1). Lineage (GTDB taxonomy): Bacteria > Pseudomonadota > Gammaproteobacteria > Burkholderiales > Burkholderiaceae_C > Rubrivivax. Next base: position 2,602 of record JANOAM010000021.1, on the reverse strand, counting down.
ACCGTGCCGGCCGCCGCCGCCGAACGTTTCAAGTGGGTGGAAGCGGGCGCCGTGTTTGCCGTGAAGGCGGCTGACCAGTCCCGGCTGGCCGCGTTGCTGAAGGGTCAGCTGGTGCTGGTGCAGGAAAACAGCAGCGGCGCCGTGCAGAACGCCACCACGGTGCAACTGGCCGGGGCGCTGGACGACCTGTACGCTGCCGCCGGCGACGTGGCCGACCTGGGTGTCGGCATCAGCGGCGGCAGTACCCGCTTCAAGCTGTGGGCGCCGACGGCACAGAAGGTCTACGTCTACACCTACGACACGGCCGGCAGCCTGGCCGGCACCGTGGACGAAATGGTCATGGATGCAGCCACGGGCGTGTGGAGCGCGACACGCACCGGTGACCTGTCCGGCAAGTACTACAAGTTCGCCGTGGAGGTCTTTGTGCGCGGAGTGGGCTTGGTGCGCAATCTCGTCACCGACCCATACGCCGTAAGCCTCAGCGCCAACAGCGCACGGAGCTACATCGCCGACCTCTCGGCCGCCAATCTGAAGCCCGCGGGCTGGGACGCGTCGGCCATTCCCAACCGCGTGGCGGCGGGCACCGACCTGGTGGTCTATGAATTGCACCTGCGCGACTTCAGCGCCAACGACGCCACGGTCAGTGCCGCCAACCGTGGCAAGTACCTCGCCTTCACCGAGCCCACGTCCAACGGCATGAAGCACCTGAAGGGCTTGGCCGACGCGGGCGTGACGGACGTGCACCTGCTGCCCGTGTTCGATATCGCCAGCGTGCCCGACGTGGGCTGCACCACACCCGCACCGGCCGGCGCGCCTGACGCAGAAACCCAGCAGGCCACAGTGGGTCTTAGCGTCAACAGTGACTGCTTCAACTGGGGCTACGACCCCTGGCACTACAGCGCGCCCGAAGGCAGCTATGCCAGCGACGCGAGCGACGGCGCACGCCGCATCATCGAATTCCGCCAGATGGTGATGGGCCTGCACGCAGCCGGCCTGCGCGTCGGCATGGACGTCGTCTACAACCACACCACCGCCAGCGGCCAGAACGACAAGAGCGTGCTCGACCGCATCGTGCCCGGCTACTACCAGCGCCTGATGGCCGATGGCACGGTGGCCAACAGCAGCTGCTGCGACAACACCGCCACCGAGAACCTGATGATGGGCAAGCTCATGATCGACTCGGTGGTGCAGTGGGCGCGCGAATACAAGATAGCCAGCTTCCGCTTCGACATCATGGGCCACCAGCCGCGCGCCGTGATGGAGCAGTTGCAGGCGCGGGTCAACGCGGCCACGGGGCGCAGCATCCAGCTGATCGGTGAGGGCTGGAACTTCGGCGAAGTGGCCAACGACGCGCGCTTTGCACAGGCGCGGCAGGGCGGCCTGAACGGCACCGCCATCGGTTCCTTCGGCGACAAGCTGCGCGACGCCGTGCGCGGCGGCGGCTGCTGCGACAGTGGCGCGGCGCTCATCAGCGAACAGGGCTTTGTCAACGGACTCTTCTACGAGCCCAACCTGCGGGGCACGGGCAAGGTCCTGAACGACCTGCGCTGGTACGGCGACCTCATCAAGGCCGGCCTGGCGGGCAGCATCAGGGACTACACGCTGCTGACGCACTGGGACGCCAGCGTGCAGCTCAAGGACCTGGGCGGCGCGGGCTTTGCGACGGAGCCCACCGAGGTGGTGAACTACGTCGAGAACCACGACAACTTGACGCTGTTCGACGTCAACGCCATGAAGCTGCCCACGGCCACCAGCCGCGACGACCGCGCACGGGCGCAAGTCGTCGGTCTGGCGACGGTGGCCTTCAGCCAAGGCGTGGCCTACTTTCACGCAGGCAGCGACACGCTGCGCAGCAAGAGCCTGGACCGCAACAGCTACGACAGCGGCGACTGGTTCAACCGCCTGGACTGGGGCTCTGCCGACAACAACTTCGGCGTGGGTGCACCGCGTCAGCCGGCCAATGGCGCGGACTGGCCGCTGCTGAAACCTTTCCTGGCCAATGCGGCGATCAAACCAACGTCCACCGAGATCACCTGGACCAAGAACGCCTTCATCGACCTGATGAAGATGCGCGCCAGCAGCACGTTGCTGCGCCTGCGCACCGCGCAGGACATCCGCGACCGGCTGACACTGCTCAACCTGGGCAGCAGCCAGGTGCCGACGGTGCTGGCCGGCCACCTGCGTGGCACGGGCTACGCAGGCGCGAACTTCACGGAGCTGGCCTACTTCATCAATGTGGGACCGACCGCGCAGACCGTGACGGCCGCGCCGCTGGCCGGCAGGAGCTTTGTGCTGCATCCGGTACACGCCACGGGCGCCGACCGCCGTCCGGCAGCGCAAGCCAGCTACACGGCGGGCACGGGCGCTTTCACCATCCCGGCGCGCTCTGCAGTGGTCTTCGTGGTGAACTGAGTCCGCCTTTATCCTCGGCCGCATGCAGTCACTGCTTTCGGCCGGGGTCGCCGGTTTTGTCGCCGTGCTGGTGGGCTTCACCAGTTCGGTGGTCATCGTCTTCCAGGCTGCTGCGGCCCTGGGCGCCACACCCGCGCAAACGGCGTCGTGGATCTGGGCGCTGGGCCTGGGCATGGGTCTGACCAGCCTG
>JANOAM010000020.1:0-2180 GCA_031411215.1 Betaproteobacteria bacterium | reverse complement strand
CAGCGCGCCCAGGCTCAACAGGGTGTCGCGGCGGTTGATGTCCATGCGTGCGTTCCTCAATCGGGCTTCACGTTGCCGGCCTTCACCACCTCAGCCCAGCGCGGGATCTCGCGCTTGATGAGGTCGCCGAAGGCCTGTGGCGTGCCCGGTGTGGACACGGCGCCCTCCACGGCCATCTGCTGCGCCACGTCGGGCAGCGCCAGGGCCTTGTTGATCTCGGCGTTGAGCCGGTTGACCACGGCAGCGGGCGTGCCGGCGGGGGCCACCACGCCGTACCACTGGTCGGCCTCCCAGCCGGGGTAACCACTCTCGGCCACGGTGGGCACGTCGGGCAGGGACGGGATGCGCTGCGGGCTGCTGACGGCCAGTGCACGCAGGCGGCCGCTCTTGACATGCGGCAGCACGGCGGGCGCGCCGGTGAAGGTGGCGTCCACGTTGCCGGCGATCAGGTCCGTCACCGACGGCGCGGTGCCGCGGTAGGGGATGTGCAGCATGAAGATCTTGGCGCGCAGCTTCAGGTATTCGAAGGTGATGTGCGCCGCGCTGCCGTTGCCGCCGGAACTGAAGGTGTATTGGCCCGGCTTGGCGCGTGCGCGTTCCACGAAGTCCTTGAAGGTCTTGACGGGCGACGACGCCGGCACCACCAGCACGTTGGGCACACGCGCCACCCAGGCCACGGGCGTGAAGCTTTTCAGCGGGTCGTAGGCCAGCCTGGTGTAGATGGCCGGGTTGACCGCCAGTGTGCCGATGTGGCCCATCAGCAGCACGCTGCCGTCGGGCTCGCCCTTGGCCGCTTCGCCAGCGCCCAGCGAACCACCGGCGCCGGGTTTGTTGTCGATGAGCACGTTCTGCCCCAGCGCGGCGCTCAGCTTGGGCGCCAGCGCACGCGCCAGGATGTCGGTGCTGCCGCCGGGCGTGAAGGGCACGATCAGGCGGACGGACTTGCCGGCCTGCGCACGCACCACCGAAAAGGCGGGCCAAGCCAGTGCGGCCATGAGCATGGCGCGGCGTTGCGCGGTGTGTGGCATGGCTTGGGTCAGGGTCAGACGCTGACGCGGTTTCGCAGTGGTTCATCGTGCAACCAGCGGCGCAGGTTGTCCACGAAGATCGCTGCCGTGCGGGCGGCGTTGCCCGCGGCCGGGCCCGCGGAATGCGGCGTGAGCATCACGCCCGGCAGCGTCCACAACGGCGATTCAGCCGGCAGTGGTTCCACTTCAAACACGTCCAGAAAGGCGCCGCCCAGGTGGCCGCTGCGCAGCGCGTCGATGAGGGCGCTTTCCACCACGACCTCACCACGCGCCACGTTGATCAGCTGTGCGCCACGCGGCAGCGCAGCCAGCGCGGCGGCGTCGATGAGCCCGTGCGTGTCGGCCGTCAGCGGGCAGGCCAGCAGCAGCCACTGCGCACGTGGCAGCACTTCGTGCAGTGCCGTGAAAGGCAGCGTCTCGATGCCGGGTCCGGCAGGTTCGGCCGTGCGACGCACCACCACCATGTTCAGCCCCAGCAGCGTCAGCACCGGCTGCAGCTTGCGGGCGATGGGCCCCCAGCCCAGCAGCACCACGGTCTGCCCGGCCAGGTCCGGTGGCAGGGGGCCGGCGATCAGCGGCGCCCACTCGCGCCGGGCCTGCGCGGCCATCAGTTGCGGGAAGCGCCGCGACAGCGCCAGCAGGCCGCCCAGGGCCGTCTGCGCCACGACTTCGGCGTTGGCGCCGGACGACGTGGTGATGGCCACACCACGGGCCATCAGTTCGCTGTAGATGGGCCGGTCCGCGCCGGCTGAGTGGGTGTGCACCCAGCGCAGCTGCGGCGAGCGCCGCAGCACGCGGTAGCAGGCGGCCAGTTCGTCCAGCACCACATGTTTGAGCGACAAGCCCGTGATGTCGCGCGAGATGAACGCCGCGTCCACGGTGAGCGTGTCATCGGCCTTCGCCTCTTCCAGCGTCACCACCTGCAGCGCGGCGCCTTGCAGCGCGGTGGTCACGGGCGCGGCCAGCGAGGTGTGGGTGCGTGCCGACAGCAGCAGGCGCGGCGCGGCCGTGTTCACTCCGCCGTGGCTCCTGACTCCTTCACCACCACACGCCACTTCTCGTATTCGCGCTGCACGAAAGCGCCAAACTGCTGCGGCGTGCCGCCGGCCGGATCAGCGCCTTCCTTGATCAAAGCGGCTTGCGTGGCCGGGG
>JANOAM010000019.1:0-4612 GCA_031411215.1 Betaproteobacteria bacterium | reverse complement strand
GCGGCCCAGCATGGGGCGCAGGTCGGCCGCGTCGCTGAATACGGTCTTCACGCCCAGCGATTGCAGTGCGGTCTTCAGCGACCCGGCCTGCGGCGCGATGGCAAAACGCGGCAAAGCCAGTTCGCACTTCAGCGGCTTCAGGGCCGCGCGCCAGCGGGTCAGCTGGTCGCCGCCCATGGGCGCACCACCGGCGGCCGGCGCGGTGCCCTCGCCGGGCACGGCCAGCAGCAGCGAATAGCCTTTGGCGAAAGGCAGTTCCATCACCAGGTGACCGTCCACTTGCGCCTGCAGCACACCACGTTCGTCCACCATGGTGGGCACGGGCTTGCTGTCGCCGCCTGCGGTCTTGAAGGGCCGCGGCTCGGTCTTGTCGGGGTGGAAGGGGCGTTCCCACGGGCTCTTGAAGTGCATGGCCGTGGTCAGCACGGTCTGCGTGCCGGCATGCACGCTGCCGCTGGGCAGCAACTCGGCCACCTTGCCGCCGGTGTGTTCGGCGGTCCAGGTGTTGATCTGCTGCCGCGCGGATTCGCTCTGCGCGAAGGACAGCCGCGTCGCTTCCGACTGCCAGCGCTGCGCCAGCCGTTTGCTGTAGGCCGCGGGCACTGCGGCTGCTGCGGCCTGGTCCAGCCACATGTGCGTGGCGAGCTTCAGCGGCGAGCCGGCGGCTTCGCCCTGCACCTGCCGCAGCAAGTCTGGCAAACCATGGCGCAAGGCGCGGGCGCCGCTGCGGCCAGGGCCGAAGAGCGACTCGATCTCACGTTCGGTGGCGCCATTGGCGCCGGCCTGCACCATGCCCAGGGCCGTGGCCGCAGCCACCGGGGAGATGACGGCGTTGGTGGGCTTGGCCTGGCGCAGCAGCGCCTGGCCCAGGTCGGCCAGGGCTGGCACCGGCGAGGGCTCGGTCATGGGGGCCGCAGCCAGGGCGGGCACCAGGGTGGCCGCAGCAGCCAGTGCGAGGGCCGCGCGCAGGGCGGGCCGGGTGTGCCGGATGTGAAGCCGCTTCATTCCGTGGTCTCGCGCAGGCTGACGACTTCGCTGGCGCCATAGCGGCCCACGCCGCCTTCGTTGGAGCCCGTGGCTTCCACCACCAGCGTGCGTGTGTTGCGCTGGTTGGCGCTGCTGGACGGGAACACCGATGACGCATCCATGTCACGCGACAAGTCCTTCTTCACCGGCGACACGATGGCCAGCAGGTGGCTGTAGCCCGTGGGCCCGGCCGCCCGCACACGCCAGCTGGCACGTGGGAAGCGGTGCGTGCCGGCCGCCACCGCGTTGTCGGTGTCGATCTTGTTGGGGAACAGCAGGTTGAAGGTCTTGCCGTCGCTGCCCACCTGCAGGATGTAGAGGTAGCCCTCCTTGCCGGTGGTGACGCTGAAGTCCAGGAAGTCCTTGCCTATGCGCAGGCTGTTGCGGGCCAGGGTGAGGTCCACCTTGAGACTGCGATCGGCGGCGGCGGCCAGGTCGCGCAGCGCGGTGATGGCGTTGACGGATGCCGTGGGTGCCGGCGCGGGTGGTGCTGGCGGTGCAGCTTGTGGGGCGGGCGCGGGTGTGGGTGACTGTGCGGCGGCCGGCGCAGGCGTGGGTGCTGGGGCAGGTGCCGGAGCCGGTGCCACGGCAGCCGTCTGCACAAAACTCAGCGGCAGCGAGCTGTTGCCCTGCAGCGTGATGTTCTGCTTCTTGCCCAGCCGGTCGATGAAGGCCTGCGAACAGGCGCGCAGCTCTTCGCCGTTGATGCGGCCGCTGCGGTCGGTGTCGGCCTGTCCGGCCGCAATGCACTGCGCCCAGGCCAGCGTGCCCAGGCTGCCACGCGACGTGGCCAGCGACACCTGCGTGTCGTTGGACGCCGCGATGTACAGGACTTGAGGGCCGCGTGCGTCCTTGGCCATGGCGTTCAAGCCCCGCGACATCTTGGTCACGTTGGTCGGGTCGCCGCAAGCGTAGCCGTCCGTGATAGCGCTGTTGGTCTTGACACCCGGCGGCATGAACTTGGGCTTCTCGTCCGCGGCGTTGATGGACTTGGTGGCGGCGCCGCCGCTGAAGCAGGAGTCGTTCATCATGACCACCTGGCTGGCCTTTTCGCCCAGCTTGGTCAGCACCTGCTGCAGGGCGGAGTCCAGCACCAGCCCGTCGCGCGCCACCAGGCCTTCGCTGCACTTGGCGCTGGTGCCACCTTGCGGCGGGACCTGGCCGCCGTGGCCGGAGTAGTAGAGGAAGACCTTGTCGCCGTCGTTGATCTTGCGGTACAGGCCCACCAGCGCCTTGCCCATGTTGTCCTGCGTCAGGTCGGCATTGCTCAACTCGGCGATGTTGGCGTCAGGCACGCCCATGGCGGTGGCGATCTGCCGCGCCATGCGGGCGTCCTTGTCGATGCCGGGCAGGTTCATGTCGGACCGGCCGTAGTCGCCTATCCACATGATCAGCGCGTGGTTTTCGGCTTGGGCCGGGATGCCGGCTGCCAGGGCCGCGACGGCGCAGGACGCGGCGGCCAGGCGCTTGAGCCTGAATGGGGACGCGATCGGGCACGGCTTGGTGTTCAACATGGGCTTCACGACAGAGCTCCTCTTGGGGGTGCTGGGACGGGACGCCAGCAGCAGCCGGCAGTCCCCACGCCAGCATACGCAGCGAAGCCCCGTGAAAAGGCGCATCGCCACACGCGCAGCGCATCGCCGTGCAATCAAACCGCTGTCAGCAGCTGCCCCAACTGAGTGGCCAGCAAGGCAAGCGCCTGTTCCAGCAGCGGCCCGCGCGGGCGCTGGGCAGACGTCGCGATGTACAGCGTGGTCTTCAGCGCCTGCCCGTCTGCCAGGCGCACGGGCCGGGCCTGCAGCGCACTTTCGCCGCCGCTGCCCTGCACGGCGTTGAGCGACAGCACGGCATGCAGGGCGTGGCGCTGCACCAGGTCCAGCATGGCCGGCACGCTGTCCACTTCCAGCGCCACGCGCGGCTTGAGGCCGGCCTCGGCCATGGCGGTTTCCAGCTGCATGCGAATGGCGTGCGGGCGGCTGGGGATGACCAGGTCGCAGGCGGCCACGTCGGCCAGCGTGGCGGGCTTGCCCAGGAGCTTGCCCGTACGCGGACTCGCACGCGCCGACACCAGGTGCAGGCGCTCCTGCAGCACGGGCTGCAGGTCGATGGCCGCAGCGGGCACGGCGTTGTAGACCACGGCGCAGTCGATGCGGCCCTGGGCCAGCCACTCCAGCGCGTAGGTGGACAGCCCTTCCACCATGCTGAGCCTGGCGCGCGGGAAACGCTCACGGAAGGCTTCCACCAGCGGCGCGGTGAGCGTGCGGCTGATGCTGGGCGGCAGGCCTATGGACACCAGGCCCGACGCGGCGCCGCGCTGTTCTTCCAGGTCCTGCCGGGCACGTTCCACCTGCTGCAGGATGCCGCGCCCGTGGGCCAGCAGCCGGGCACCGGCTGGCGTGAGAGTGACGCCGCGGCCGTTGCGGTCAAACAGCGGCTGGCGCAGTTCGATTTCCAGCGCGCGCACCTGGCGGCTCAGCGCCGGCTGGGCCACACGCAGCACGCTGGCGGCACGTGTGAAGCTGCCCAGCTCAGCCACATGCACGAAGGTATCCAGCTGCTTGAGGTCCATGTGCGGATGCTAGCGGTGCTCGGACGGCCCATGCCGGGATGTTCTAGCAGCTAGTGCGGGAATGCTGTTGAAGTATGACTCGCCTAGCCCAAGAATGCGGCCCCATGAACTCCCCAGCTGTGCCTCTCAAAGGCATCTCGTCCATGGCCACCCGCTTGATGCAAAGTGAGCTGCTGCAGCTGTACCAGGCGCGAACGGGCCGCACAGTGCAGATCGTGGCCGTGGGCGGTGTCGACGCTGCCCGGCGCGTGCAGGGCGGCGAGCCTTTTGACGTGGCGCTGCTGGCGGCAGACGCCATCGACAAGCTCATCGTCAGCGGCGCCCTGCGTGCCGACAGCCGTGTGGACCTGGTGCGTTCCCCGGTGGCCGTGGCGGTGCGGGAAGGCGCGCCCAAGCCCGACATCGGCAGCGAAGACGCCTTGCGCCGCGCTGTGGAATCGGCGCGCAGCATCGGCTACTCCACCGGCCCCAGCGGCGGCCACTTGACGCGCCTCTTCGATCAATGGGGCCTGGCCGACACCTTGCGCAGCCGCACGGTGCAGGCCAAACCCGGCGTCCCCGTGGCCGCACTGGTGGCCAGCGGCGAAGTGGAACTGGGCTTCCAGCAGCTGAGCGAGCTGATGAACGTGCCCGGCGTCACCGTGCTGGGCTTGCTGCCGGGCAGCACCGCCTTCATCACCACTTTCTCGGCCGGCGTGCCGGTGCACACCGCGCGGGCGAACGAGGTCCGTGCGCTGCTGGACTTCTTCAACTCACCCGACGCCGTGGCGGTCAAGCGCCGCCATGGCATGGAACCCATCTGATGGAGCGCCCATGATCATCGACATCCACGGCCACTACACCACCGCGCCCAAGCAGCTGGAAGCCTGGCGCAATGCGCAGATCGCGGGCATCAAGGACCCGGCGCTCAGCCCCAAGGTCGCCGACCTGAAGATCAGCGACGACGAGCTGCGCGAAACTATTCAAACCAATCAGCTGAAGCTGATGACGCAGCGTGGCAGCGACCTCACCATCTTC
>JANOAM010000018.1:0-2066 GCA_031411215.1 Betaproteobacteria bacterium | reverse complement strand
CTGGACCGACGTCTACGCGCTGGCCGCGGTGGTGCACTACGCCATCACGGGCCGCACGCCGCCGCCGTCGGTGGGCCGGTTGCTCAACGACACCTACAAGCCGCTGGTGGAGGCCGCCGCCGGCCGCTACAGCCACGACTTCCTGGCCGCCATCGACCGCGGCCTGGCCGTGCGGCCCGAGCAGCGCACGCAGTCGATCGAGCAGTTGCGCCAGGAACTGGGGCTGGAAGGCCTGGTGGCACCCACCACCGTGCTCAACCCGGGTCCGCAAACAGCGCAGTATGGTGGTGGGCAGCCGACGGTGGCCAGGGCGCCGCTGCCGCCCACGACCATGGCCCAGCCCACCATGCGTCCGCAGCCCGTGGCGGCGCCGCTTGCTGTGCCGGCGGCCACAACGGCACCAGTTCCTGCCAAGGGCAATGGCGCGGTCATCGGCATTGGCGTCGGTGCCGTGGTGCTGGCCGGCCTGGGTTTTGCGGGCTGGAAGATGATGGCCAGCCCGGCACCCACGCCCGCGCCCACTGTGGCCGCAGCGCCCACCGCGCCGGCACCTGGCCCGGTTGCGGCACCCACGCCGGCACCCGCACCTGTTGCGCCCGCCGCACCGGCCAAGTTCGAACCCGAACGGGAGCTCGACCGCATCGTGCAAGGCCAGACGGCTGGCTACGGCGTGCGCGCCGAAGCGTTGAAGACCGAGCTCAGCATCAAGGGCAAGGACGAATTCAAGTTCAAGGTCACTGCCGATCGTGACGGTTTTGTCTACGTGATGGGCCACAGCCCGGACGGTTCTCTGGCCCTGCTGGTGCCCAACAAGAACTCACCAGTGGTGAAGATCCGCAAGGGCGAAACCTACAGCTTCCCCACCAAGGACCGCTTCTTCCTGTCGGCTTCGGAACCGGTGGGCACCTCGCACTTGCTGGCGATGGTCTCGGCCACACCGCGCAGCTTTGACGCGCTGCAGCCCAAGGCCGACGGCCCCATCCTGAGCTTCCCTACCGGAGCCGACGCCACCGCGCTGGCTGCCAAGTTCAAGGGCAGCAACTCGGCGCTGGCGGGAGTGCCCAAGTGCGCGGCCGGTGCGGCCGATTGCGCGGACGAATACGGTGCGGCGCTGATGAAGTTCGAGACCGTCCGTTGAGCGATGTATTGACGCGGCGGTGAACAAGGCCTTCGTCAAGGAATCCTCGGGCGACGGAAGCGACGACGAAGACGAGGGCGTGCCCGGTCTGCCGCCGCTGCCGGCGGGCACGCGCAACTACCTCACGCCGCAGGGCTACCGCCGCTTGCGCGAGGAGTTGATGCAGCTGCTGGACGAGGAACGGCCCAAGATCGTGGAAGTGGTCTCCTGGGCCGCCAAGAACGGCGACCGCAGCGAAAACGGCGACTACCTCTACGGCAAGAAGCGCCTGCGCGAGATCGACCGCCGCATCCGCTTCCTGACCAAGCGGCTGGACATCGCCGAGGTGGCCGACCCCAGCCTCCACCATGGCAGCGACCAGATCTTCTTTGGGGCCACCGTGACCTACGCCAACGCACAGGGCCAGGAACGCACCATCACCATCAAGGGCATTGACGAGGCCGACAACCTGGCCGGCGAAGTGAGCTGGATCGCGCCGATTGCGCGCGCGCTGCTGAAGGCGCGTGAGGGCGATGAGGTGACGCTGGCCACACCCGGTGGCGTGGAGAAGCTGGAAGTGATTGAGGTGCGCTACCCGAAGCCTGAGTAAGCTTCATCCAAACCGGTAGCGCGACACTTTCAAGACCACCGGCGACCGGCGCAGCGTGCGCAGCACATCGGCGTAGTGCACACGGTCACGCACGCTGACCTGCAGCCGCAGTTCGATGGTTTCCTCGGCGGGTTCCTGGTCCATGTCCAGGTGCACGATGTCGGCCTCGGCGCTGCTGATGGAAGAAGCCACCTGGGCCAGCACACCCTTGCCGTTTTTCACCAGCATGTACAGGCTGGTCTCGAAGGTTCGGTCCAGTTCTTCCGCCCATTCCACGGCCATCCAGCGTTCGCTGTCGCGCTCCTTCAGCCGCCTGCCGGTGGGACATTCGGACGTGTG
>JANOAM010000017.1:0-2869 GCA_031411215.1 Betaproteobacteria bacterium | reverse complement strand
GCGCGCCGAGCGCACCGACGCTGGCCGCGCCGAACTCGCCGATCACGCGCTTGACGCCGTCGGCCACGTAGCCGAGCGCGGTGTTCCAGTCCACCGCCTGCCACGCCCCGCCCTGCTTGATCATCGGCTGCGTGAGCCGCTTGTCGCCATTCAGCGCCTCGTACGAGAAGCGGTCGCGGTCGGCGATCCAGCACTCGTTGACGGCGTCGTTTTCGAGCGGCAGCACGCGCATCACCTGATTCGCCTTGACCTGCACGATCAGGTTCGCGCCGACCGAGTCGTGCGGGCTCACGCTCTTGCGGCGCGACAGCTCCCACGTCCGCGCGCTGTAGCGGAAGGGTTTGCTCGTCAGTGCGCCGACCGGGCAGATGTCGATCATGTTGCCCGACAGCTCGCTGTCGATCGTGCCGCCGTGCACGGTCGTGATTTCGCTGTGCTCGCCGCGGTGGATCATGCCGAGTTCCATCACGCCGGCCACTTCCTGGCCGAAGCGCACGCAACGCGTGCAGTGGATGCAGCGCGTCATCTCCTCCATCGAGACGAGCGGCCCCACGTCCTTGCGGAAGACGACGCGCTTTTCTTCCGTGTAACGCGAGGCGCTGCCGCCATAGCCAACCGCCAGATCCTGCAACTGGCACTCGCCGCCCTGGTCGCAGATCGGGCAATCAAGCGGATGGTTGATGAGCAGGAACTCCATCACCGACTGCTGCGCCTTGATCGCCTTGTCGCTCTTGGTGCGCACGATCATGCCGTTGGTGACCGGCGTGGCGCAGGCCGGCATCGGCTTGGGCGCCTTCTCGATCTCCACCAGGCACATGCGGCAGTTGGCCGCGATCGTGAGCTTCTTGTGATAGCAGAAGTGCGGGATGTAGACGCCGGCCGCATCGGCGGCGTGCATGACCATGCTGCCGTCGGCGATCGTGACCTTCTTGCCGTCGAGTTCTATCTCAGCCATGGTTAGACGTATTGCGGGACCATGCAGGTCTTGTGTTCGACGTGGTACGCGAATTCGTCGCGGAAGTGCTTGAGCATGCCTTCGACCGGCATCGCGGCAGCATCACCTAACGCGCAAATCGTGCGGCCCTTGATGTTGAAGGCCACGTTGTCCAGCAGCGCCAGGTCGTCGGCACGGCCTTGGCCGTGTTCGATGCGCTTGATGACGCGCCACAGCCAGCCCGTGCCTTCGCGGCAGGGCGTGCACTGGCCGCAGCTTTCGTGCTGGTAGAAGTAGCTCAGGCGCAGCAGGCTCTTGACCATGCACCGGCTGTCGTCCATGACGATGACCGCACCCGAGCCCAGCATGGAGCCGGCCTTGGCGATGGCGTCGTAGTCCATCGTGATGTCCATCATCGTCGCGCCGGGCAGTACGGGGGCAGAGGACCCACCAGGGATCACGGCCTTCAACTTGCGGCCCGTGCGCACACCACCGGCCAGTTCCAGCAGCTTGGCAAAGGGCGTACCCAGTGGCACTTCAAAGTTGCCGGGCTGGTTGACGTCACCCACCACGCTGAAGATCTTGGTGCCGCCGTTGTTGGGCTTGCCGCACTCCAGGTACTTCTGGCCACCGTTGTTGATGATCCAGGGCACCGCGGCAAAGGTCTCGGTGTTGTTGATCGTCGTCGGCTTGCCGTAGAGGCCGTAGCTGGCCGGGAACGGCGGCTTGAAGCGCGGTTGGCCCTTCTTGCCTTCAAGCGATTCCAGCAGCGCCGTTTCTTCGCCGCAGATGTAGGCTCCGAAGCCGTGGAAGGCGTGCAACTGGAAGCTGAACTCACTGCCCAGGATCTTGTCGCCCAGGAAACCGGCGGCGCGCGCTTCTTCCAGCGCGGCTTCGAAGCGCTCGTAGACCTCGAAGATCTCGCCGTGGATGTAGTTGTAGCCCGTCTTGATGCCCATCGCGTAGGCGGCGATGGCCATGCCTTCGATGACGATGTGCGGGTTGTAGGCCAGGATGTCGCGGTCCTTGCACGTGCCCGGTTCACCCTCGTCGCTGTTGCAGACCAGGTACTTGGGGCCCGGGAAGGCGCGCGGCATAAAGCTCCACTTCAGGCCGGTGGGGAAACCGGCGCCGCCGCGGCCGCGCAGGGCGGACAGCTTGACCTCGGCGATGACGGCGTCTTGCGTCATGCCTTCGCCACCATCCTTGGCCAGGATCTTGCGCAGTGCTGAGTAACCACCGCGCGCGACGTAGTCCTTCAGGCTCCAATTGCTGCCATTCAGTCCCGCGTAGATCTGCGGCCCAAGGTGGCGGTCATGGAAGCAGGTCTCGTGGCCCTTGGCCTGGAAGCGAGAAAGATCAAGCGACAGATCAAGCATGGGTCTTCTCGCTCGCTTGCGACTTCAGGAAGGCGAGCAATTCGTCCAGGCGGTCGTTGTCCATGAAGCTGAGCATCTGACGGTCGTTCACCAGCATCACCGGCGCGTCGGCGCAGGCGCCCAGGCATTCGCTGGGCTGCACGGTGAAGACGCCGTCGGCGCTGGTGCCATAAGGTTCCACGCCCAAGCGCTTGCAGACGTGTTCCAGGGCCTTCTCGCCGTCACGCAACTGGCAAGGCAGGTTGGTGCAGACGTTGAGCTTGAACTGGCCCAGCGGCTGCTGGTTGTACATGTTGTAGAAGGTCGTGACCTCGTGCACCGCGATCGTCGCCATGCCCAGATACGCCGCAATGGCGTCCTCGGCCGCTGTCGACACGTGGCCCTGTTCCTGCTGCACGATGGCGAGGCACGCCATCACGGCCGACACCTTCTGGTCGGCGGGGTACTTGGCCACTTCCTTGGCGAAGCGCGCTTCGGTCGTTTGAGAAGCACACGCCGCTCGAAGTGTTCGCCAAAACACTTGCCTTGGCTTCCCACCCTCCAACCCCAATCCACT
>JANOAM010000016.1:0-14276 GCA_031411215.1 Betaproteobacteria bacterium | reverse complement strand
ATTTCCGGCGTGGCCAGCACGATGATGTCGCTGCCTATGCGCATCTCGCCCAGTTGGAAGATGCCGTCGCGGTTGACGTCGGTCACCGACAGCAACGCTGGGTCGACCTTGCTCCAGGCCGAGATCCAGCTGGGCAACTTGTCGAAGGGCGTGCCCACCAGCACGTTGAAGATCTCGTATTTCACCAGCACGGCCAGCGCGGGTGCGGTGCAATACAGCAGGAAGATAAAGAACAGCGACCAGGTGACCGACTCGCGCGCCTCCTTCACCGTCGGCGTGGTGTAGTAGCGCGTCAGGATGTGCGGCAAGCCCGCCGTGCCCAGCATCAGGCAGAAGACCAGGGCCAGGAAGTTGGCACGCGACTCGTCGAAGGCCCTGCGCTCGGCTTCGTCGCCCTTGGGGTCACCGGCAAACTGCTGCGCCTGCGGTGGCATGCCGGCCAGCGGCTTGGCACGCGCGTCGGCCGCCGCCTTGGCGCGCGTCCAGGCCTCCCGCGCGGTGGCCTCTTCCTTGGGCAGGGACGCCCAGGCGCGCTGTGCGACCTGCAGCTGGATCAGGGGTGCGTTGCTGGCCTTCAGGTCTTCGACGCGCCTGGCGGCCGCAGCGCGGTCCGCGGCCAGCGCCGACGGCACGTCGGCCAGCTTGGCGGCCAGTTGATCGGCCTGCGCCTTGAAGACTGCCATCACCTCCAGTTCCTTGGGGTCGGCGCTGAGTTCCTTTTCGCGCTCGGTCACCTTTTGCAACTGGTAGCCGTAGATGGCTTGAGGGATCGGGATTCCCGTCTGCTTGATGGACAGCCAGACCACCGGGATCAGGTAGGCCACGATGATGATGATGTACTGCGCCACTTGGGTCCACGTCACCGCGCGCATGCCACCCAGGAACGAACACACCAGGATGCCGCCCAGGCCCACGAAGATGCCGATCTCGAAGGCCAGGCCCGACAGCCGCGTCGTGATCAGCCCCACACCGTAGATCTGCGCCACCACGTACACGAAGGACACCAGGATGGCGATCACCACGCCCACCAGCCGCGCCGCATGGCCTTCGTAGCGCTCGCCCAGGAAGTCGGGAATCGTGAACTGCCCGAACTTGCGCAGGTAGGGCGCCAGGAACAGGGCCACCAGGCAGTAGCCCCCGGTCCACCCGAGCACGAAGGCCAGACCAGAGTAGCCGGACAGGTAAAGCGTGCCCGCCAGACCGATGAAGGAGGCGGCACTCATCCAGTCCGCGCCGGTGGCCATGCCGTTGTAGACCGCGGGCACACGGCGACCAGCCACGTAGTACTCGGCCGCATCGTTGGTGCGGGCCATGATGCCGATGCCGGCATACAGCGCCACTGTCGCCAGCAGGAAGGTGATGCCCATGGCGCCGCGGCTCAGGCCCATGTGCTCGGCCAGGCCCAGGGCCAGCACGAAGAGCACAAATCCGCCCGTGTACCAGGCGTAGACCTTGTTCAGCTTGCGCTTGAAGTCGGCCCGTTCACTGGCAGGCACCGGCTTGGGCAGGTCGCTCAATCGATGTCCTCGGCAGCACCGTGTGCGCGGTCCAGGCGGTCCATCACGTGCGCATAGAGCGCGACGATGCCCAGGTAGACAAGTATTGCTCCCTGCGCGCCAACCCAGTAGCTGAAGGGCCAGCCAAAGAAACTGAAGCTCAGGTCACGCGCAAAGAAGGTGACGCCGAAGCTGACAAGGAACCACAGCAGCAGCAAGCCTGCGGTGAGTTGCAGGTTGCGGCGCCAGTAGCGCTGGCGCTGCTCAATGTGGAGCTCACCAATATGAGGCTCACTGACAGGCTCTTCGGCCGGCGCACTGTCGGGATCAGCCATCAAGGCGCCAACGCCGCGGCCAGGCCGGTGTCCTGCATCAGTTGTTCCGCCACACGGGGCTTGAAGCCCTGCAGGTGGCGCAGGGTCTGGCGCGCGGCTTCTGGCTGTTGCAGGTCGATCTGCACCCGTGCCAGCTGGTACCAGCCGTGCGGGCTCATGGGCTGCAGTGCAGTGTTGCGTGCCAGGGCGACCGCCGCGTCCTGCAGCCGGCCCAGGCGTATCAGCACCAGACCCAGCCCGTACCAGGCACGGTCCATCTGCGGCGCCAGTTGCGTGGCGCGTTCGAAGGCCAGGCGGGCCTCGCCGAAACGTTCGACACGCTCCAGCAGGTAGCCCTGGTTGAACCAGTTGGCGGCGCTGTCCGGCCGAAGGGCCACGACACGACTGGCATCGGCCAAGGCCGCAGGCCACGCGCCAGCCAGTGCCAGCAGGTGTGCGCGGCTGGCCAGTGCAGCCACATCCGCTGACCCGGCCGCGCACAGACGGTCCAGCACACGCAAGGCAGCGGCCTCCAAGCCCAAGGCCTGCAGCAGCCCTGCCCACGAGCGCGCCGCGCGACCAGCCCAGGCGCTCAACGGCAGCCCGCCTGGCCCAACAGGCCGCCCGCAATACACAGATCGGCACGGGCCACCGTCACGGCCACGTAGAGCGCCAGCAGCAACACAAAGCTGAGCCAGGCCACTTGCGCATCACTGAAGGCACGCGGCGCCAGGCGCCGCAGCGCGCGTGTGACAGGGCTGCCCACAAGCTGCAGCACCCGGTAGAAGACGTTGTTGTCACGGCCAACCCCGGCCAGCACATGCAGCAAGCCCTGCCCTATCAAGGCCAGCAAGGCGATGTACAGCACCAGTTGGGTCAGGCTCAGCAAGGTCAGCATGAAGGAGGTCAGCACCAAGAAGTTCAACACCAGGACGGTCTGCGCCAATGACTCTGGCTGCTGCGCACACTCTTTTGTCGGGTGCTTACCAACGACTTACGCGCGGCCTCTCTTGCGGGCACAAACAGACTGGGTCTTACCCTGAGCCGCAGCGCGAAATCAGCGCACTGGGGTAAGCGATAGGGAGGGTTTCCATCAGCATCGAAAGTCAACGTGCAGCACCAAACACAGCCTGTTCTCCCTGTGAAAAGGGGCTCCACCAAGGCAGTCGCAGGTCCCCGACCTCGGCGTAGGGCCGTCAGGCTTTGGTCAGCGAATTTTCAAAGACTGCGCCCGGGTTGGGCATTCCCGCCCGAAGACTGGCATCTGACACTGGAGACCGCCGCATGGCAACTGCAAGCAACAACTCACGAGCGCCCGTTCACCCGGAGCCGCGCCCGATGACCGCGGACGAGAAGCGAGTCATCTTCGCTTCGTCCCTGGGCACGGTGTTCGAGTGGTACGACTTCTACCTGTTCGGTGTGATGTCCGCGATCATCGCGGCCAACTTCTTCACCGCGCTGGACCCGGCCACCCGCGACATCTTCACCCTGCTGGCTTTTGCTGCCGGCTTCGCGGTGCGCCCCTTTGGCGCCATCGTGTTCGGACGCCTGGGTGACCTGGTCGGCCGCAAGTACACCTTCCTGGTGACCATCCTGATCATGGGCTTGTCCACGTTCCTCGTGGCCTTCCTGCCCACCTACGCCAGTTGGGGCATTGCCGCGCCCATCGTGCTGATCGCACTGCGCCTGCTGCAAGGCCTGGCACTGGGCGGCGAGTACGGGGGTGCCGCCACCTACGTGGCCGAACACGCACCGCACGGCAAGCGGGGTGCCTACACCGCCTGGATCCAGACCACCGCCACGGTGGGCCTGATGCTGGCGCTGATGGTGATCCTGGGCACACGCACCTACCTCGGAGAGAAGGAATTCGCCGAATGGGGTTGGCGTGTTCCCTACGCCATGTCCGGCCTGCTGCTGGCCGTGTCGGTGTGGATCCGCTTGAAGCTGTCGGAGTCGCCCGCCTTCTCCCGCATGAAGAGCGAAGGCAAGACCTCCAAGGCGCCGCTGACCGAATCCTTTGGCGAATGGGGCAACCTGAAGATCGTGATCCTGGCCCTGCTCGGCGGCACCGCCGGCCAGGCCGTGGTCTGGTACACGGGCCAGTTCTACACGCTGTTCTTCCTGCAGACCTTCCTGAAGGTGGACGGACCGACGGCCAACATCCTGATCGCGATCTCGCTGATCCTGGGCACGCCATTCTTCCTGCTCTTCGGTACGCTGTCAGACAAGATTGGCCGCAAGCCCATCATCATGGCCGGCTGCCTGCTGGCGGTGCTGACCTACTTCCCGCTGTTCCAGGCGCTGACGACCTACGCCAACCCCAAGCTGGCCGCCGCCATCGCCAAGAGCCCGGTGAAGGTGGAAGCGCCCGCTGGTGATTGCAACCTGATCCTGAACCTCACCGGCACGGCGAAGTTCACCACGGGTTGCGACCTCACCCGCACCTTCCTGGCCAACGCCGGCGTCAACTACGACAAGTCCGAGAGTGCTGCGGTCACGGTCGCGACGGTGAAGGTCGGCGACAAGGCCATCGCGGGCTACACCGCGGCGACTGCCAAGGAAGACAAGGCCCGCTTCGAGAAGGAAGTGCGCGCCGCGCTGACCGAAGCTGGCTACCCCGCCAAGGCGGATCCCATCCCCGCCGGCAGCGGCAACTGGTGGATGATCATCGGCATCCTGACCATCATGGTGATCTACGTCACCATGGTGTACGGCCCGATCGCCGCCATGTTGGTCGAGTTCTTCCCGACCAAGATCCGCTACACGTCGATGAGCCTGCCGTACCACATCGGCAACGGTTGGTTCGGCGGCTTCATGCCGGCCATCGCGTTCTCGATCGTGGCAGCGCAGGGCAACATCTACAGCGGCCTGTGGTACCCGATCATCATCGCGTCGATGACCTTCATCATCGGCACGCTGTTCGTCAAGGAAACCAAGGACGTCGACATCTACAAGGACGACTGATCCTAGGTTCTCGGCATCTGGGCCCTCATGGGCCCGGGTGACGGATGGGCATCACCCGGTGCCCATCGGTCACCTCAACTTCTGTTCCAAAACCCGCTCATGTGGAAAATTCTTGTCGGCTTTGTCATCTTCGCGGCACTGGCCCTGTATGTGCTGACCAAGAGCGGAGGCGACATCGACCTGGGGGGTGAGAAGCACGACGTGGGCGCCGGCGCGCATGACGCACCGGCAGCCACAGCGGCCGCACCGGCCTCTGCCGCGTCGCGATAAGGTCGGCGGGCCCGACTCTCAGTCGCTGAGCATCTGGCGGGCGCGCTCTTCCAGCGCGCGGGCCATCTCCGGGCCGTTGCTCTTGGCAATGGCCTTGCTGAAGTCCGGCAGGAGCGCCAGCAGGTCCTGGGCCGTGTAGCACTTCTCCAGCTTCAGCGTGAAGAAGAAGGCGCGCAGGCCCAGCAAGTCCACGGCGCTGTCGTTCATGAACTTCAAGGCTGCACGGAATTTTTCGGGGCTTGCAGTCGGGACGACCGTGGCTTCGCCAGCGGACGGCGTCGAAGCGCTGACAGCCGGTGCTGGCGGGGTGGGTGACGGCTGCGCGGCGGTGGCGGCGCGTGACGGCTGCGAAGCGCCTTCCTGGGCCACCAGGCCCATGCCCAGCAGCAGTTCCAGGAAGTCCCCGGGCGCCGCCAGTGTCTGCGCGGCTTCGCGTAGTTGCGCCACGGTGCGCGTGCCATCCACCATGATCAGCATGGTGCGCAGCCGCTGCGGCAGCTTCAAGGCGCGGCCACGGACTTCGTCGAAGCCGGCGGTGGTCTTGCCGTAGAGATCCTGATCGTTCATGGGGTGCCTGCCGTCGCGACGCGCGATGCTATACCCCCAGGACTTCAGTCGAGGTCGGTGGCAGCCCGCACCACCGTCACCGTGCAATCCGACTCGGCAACCACCTGTGACGAGACGCTGCCCAGGAAACGTCGCATGGCCGACGCCGTGCGTGCACCCATGACGATATGGTCCACACCGTTGCGCCTGGCGAAGTCGATGATCGCGGCGGCCGCGTCCGGCGCCTCCAGCACGTGGAAGGTCAGCCGCCCTTCGTCCAGGTTCAGTGCCTTGCTGATGGGCCGCGCCCAATGCTTCAGCTTGACCAACTGCTTGACGTGCACGCTGTGGCCTGCTGCGTCGACACGTTCGTCCATGCCGATGCGTGCGGTGCGCATGACACTCACGCAGGCCAGACGCGCGCCCGGCTCGGTCAGGAGCACGCGGCGCACGGTCTCGCGCAGCTGGAGGATCAGCTGTTCGGACGCACCTTCCACGTCCACGGCGGCCATGACGATGGGGCTGCGTTGAATCAGCTCGCTGACGGTCACCGGCTTGGCGCCCGGCTCGTTTCCCAGCGCGAAGAACCAGCGGCGCAACCGCGCCGCGCGCCCCATGCGGGTCATCTTTTCGGCACGGCGCGTGAGCGGGACCTGCGCCGGGTCCTGCAGCGCCATGGCCAGCTGCGCCGCGGAGGCGTAGCGGTCCTGTGGTTGCACCTCCAGGCAACGCAGGATCACTTCCTGCAGCCACGGCGGGCAGTCGGCGCGCAGTGCACGCGGCGGCACCGGGTCCACGTAAAGACGCTTGCGCAGGCCGCTCACGGTCGTCGGCGCGCCGAAAGGCCGTTCACCGGTGGTGAAGTGGTACAGCATCACGCCCAACGCGAAGAGGTCGCTGCGCGGGTCGGTCCGCACGTACTGCACCTGCTCCGGCGACATGTAGGGGCCCGTGCCCATGGGCAGCGTGAACTCCTCATCCAGCAGGTCCGGCAGCTGTTCGTGGCGTGACAGCCCAAAGTCGATCAGCACGGCCGTGCCGTCCGCGCGGAACAGCACGTTGCTGGGCTTGATGTCCAGGTGCACCACGTGTTGGCGGTGCAGTTCGTGCAGGGCCATGGCCACGCGCGAGCCAATCTCGACCACCTCGTCCAGCGCCAGCGGCGCCTCGTCGAAGCGCGCGCGCAGGGACGGGCCCGGGATGTGCTCCATCACGATGTAGGGCTGCTTGGTGAAGTCGCCCTTGGCCACGAACTTCGGCACATGCGGGCCACGCAGCATGGGCATGATCATGCGTTCGACCTCGAAGCCGACGATGGTGGCCGGGTCCTCGCCACCCTTGATGCGTGGCACCTTCATGATCAGTGGCATGGCGCCCGCATCCACCGGCAGTGGCTCGCCTTGTGCGTCCACCCGCAGCACCCGCCACAGCGTGGCCATGCCACCTTGGTGCAGCCGCTCTTCCAGGCGGAAGACGTCCACCACATCGGTGGCGCGCAACGCGGGTGACACGGTGGCCTCGGACAGCTGACCCTCGTCGGGCGTGGGCAGCTCACTGTCCATCGGCAAGCCTGTCGGCCAGTTGCACGGGCAGCCCGGCGGCGCGGATCTTGGCCGCCGCCATTTCGTGGTCATAGGGCACGCGGTGGAAAGTCAGCTGGGCCTCTTCCTGGTCCAGCATGGCGTAGCTGGCAGCCGGGTTGCCATCACGCGGCTGGCCGGCCGAGCCCGGGATCACCAGCCACTGGCGGTGCAGCGGCACGGGGATGGGCACGCCGGATACGGGCACGAAGTCGCCAGCCTTGCCCGTGCCCGACAGGTGGTACAGCATCGGCTCGTGGGAATGACCACAGAACGTATAGCGGCAGCGCGTGGACTGCAGGCTGCGCACGGCATCCGCCCGGCCCCGGATGTAAGCCCAGCCTTCGGGGCCGAACGCGTTGGCATGCACGAAGAGGCAAGGCCCTTCCTCGACCTGCAGCGGCAATTCCTGCAGGAACTGGATCTGCGCCGCGCTCAGCTGCGCACGTGTCCAGCGCACCACCTCGCGTGCCATCGGCACCATGGTCGGCGACGGCTCGCTGGCCACTCCGGCGTCGTGGTTGCCGCGCACGGCGATGGCGCCTTCGCCCACAAAGCGCGCCACGGTGTCCACCACCCAGGCCGGGTCGGCGCCATAGCCCACGTAGTCGCCCAGGAATGCGTACCGCTGTGCACCTTGCGCTGCGGCGTGGTCCAACACGGCCTCCACCGCTTCGCGGTTGGCGTGCAGGTCGGTGAGGATGGCGAGTTTCAAAGGGGCCGGTCAATGCAGTTGAACCGGCCCGGAGGATGGCACAGCGGGCTGACGCCAGGCTGTGCCGCTCCAGCCCTTCAGGGACGCTTGGCCAGGCGCTGCCAGGTTTCGACCACCGAGTCCGGATTGAGCGAAATGGACACGATGCCTTCTGCCGCCAGCCAGTCGGCAAAATCCGGATGGTCGCTGGGCCCTTGGCCGCAGATGCCCACGTATTTGCCGGTGGCCCGGCAGGCCGCGATGGCGCGCGAGATCATGGCCTTGACCGCGGGGTCGCGCTCGTCAAAGTCATGCGCCAGTTGCTCCAGGCCGGAATCACGGTCCAGTCCCAGGGTCAGCTGCGTCAGGTCGTTGGAGCCTATGGACATGCCGTCGAAGTGCTCCAGGAACTGCTCGGCCAGGATGGCGTTGCTGGGCACCTCGCACATCATGATCAGGCGCAGGCCATCGGTGCCGCCTTCGGCCGCACGCTTCAAGCCGCGTTCGGCCAGCATGGCCTTGACACGCGCGGCCTGTGGCACCGTGCGCACGAAGGGCACCATGATTTCGATGTTCGTCAGGCCCATGTCCGTGCGCGCGCGCTTGAGCGCTTCGCACTCCATCGCAAAGGCGTCGCTGAAGTCGCCGCTGATGTAGCGGCTGGCGCCGCGGAAACCCAGCATGGGGTTCTCTTCGTCGGGCTCGTAGCGTGTACCGCCAATCAGCTTGCGGTACTCGTTGCTCTTGAAGTCCGACAGCCGCACGATCACCGACTTCGGCCAGAACGCGGCCGCGATGGTGGCGATGCCCTCGGTCAACTTGTCGACGTAGAAAGCGCGCGGGCTGGCGTGGCCGCGGGCCACCGATTCCACGGCCTTCTTCAGGTCGGGGTCGATGTTGGGGTAGTCCAGGATCGCCTTCGGGTGCACCCCGATGTTGTTGTTGATGATGAATTCCAGCCGGGCCAGACCGACACCGCTGTTGGGCATCTGGCAGAAGTCAAAGGCCAGCGTGGGGTTGCCCACGTTCATCATGATCTTGATGGGGCAGTAAGGCATCTCACCGCTGACGACTTCGGTGATCTCGGTCTCCAGCAGGCCGTCGTAGATGTACCCGGTGTCTCCTTCTGCGCAGCTCACAGTGACCAGGGCGCCTTCGCTGAGCTTTTCCGTCGCGTCACCGCAGCCGACCACGGCCGGGATGCCCAGTTCACGCGCGATGATGGCCGCGTGGCAGGTGCGGCCGCCACGGTTGGTGACGATGGCGCCGGCCCGCTTCATGATCGGTTCCCAGTTCGGGTCCGTCATCTCCGTGACCAGGATGTCACCGGGCTGCACACGTTCCATCTCGGCCGTGCTGCGCACCAGGCGCACAGGACCCGTGCCAATCTTCTGGCCAATAGCGCGGCCTTCGGCCAGCACCGGCGTCTTGCTCTTGTCGCCGGTGAGGCGGTAGCGCTGCTCGACGTTGCCCTTCTGGCTCTTCACCGTCTCGGGGCGGGCCTGCAGGATGTAGATCTTGCCGTCCACGCCGTCCTTGCCCCATTCGATGTCCATCGCGCGGCCGTAGTGCTTCTCGATAATCAGCGCATAACGGGACAGTTCAATGGCATCCGCATCGCTGATGGCGTAGCGGTTGCGCTGCTCGGGCGGCGTGTCCAGCGTCGTCACCAGTTTTCCGGTGGCGGCCTTGTCCTCGGCACTGGCGAACTCCATGCGCTGCAGCTTGCTGCCCAACACGCGACGGATGACGGGGAACTTGCCCTTGTTCAGCGTAGGCTTGTGGACATAGAACTCGTCCGGGTTGACCGAGCCCTGCACCACCAGTTCGCCCAGGCCATAGCTGGCGGTGATGAAGACCACGTCGGAGAAACCCGACTCGGTGTCGATCGTGAACAGCACGCCCGCTGACCCCAGGTCCGAACGCACCATGCGCTGCACACCCGCCGACAGCGCCACGTTGCTGTGCGCGTAGCCCTTGTGCACGCGGTAGCTGATGGCGCGGTCGTTGTAGAGCGAGGCAAAGACTTCCTTCATGCGGTGCAGGACATCGTCAATGCCCGTCACGTTGAGGAAGGTCTCCTGCTGCCCCGCGAAGGACGCATCCGGCATGTCTTCGGCCGTGGCGGAAGAACGCACGGCGAAACTGGCGGACGGGTCACCTTCGGACAAGCTCGCAAACTCGGCGCGGATGGCCAATTCCAGGTCGGCCGGCAGCGGCGTGTCGATGATCCATTGGCGGATCTGCGCACCGGCCGCAGCCAGCGCACGCACGTCGTCCACGTCCAGCGTGGACAACTTGTCGTTGATGCGTTGTTCCAGCCCGCCCGCGCTCAGGAATTCGCGGAATGCATGCGCGGTGGTGGCAAAGCCACCGGGCACACGCACGCCAGTGGCGGCCAACTGGCTGATCATTTCGCCGAGTGAGGCGTTCTTGCCGCCTACGACCTCGACGTCGGTCATCCTCAAGTGTTCAAACGGGACAACCAGGGCGGTGGCCAGGGTTCCGTGAATTGGCGTAGCAGACATGGGAAAGCTCCGTGATGTGGGAAAACCGGTGCTTCCGCAGGGGCGGCCTGGGTCCTCAAGCTGGCACTTGATTGGAAGAGTTGTCGGCCAGAAGGGAACACGTCAAGGGCAAGAGGCGGAATTTCGCCAGATTCTAGGGACTTCTTCCTTATGATGGCCCGAGCATTTCGCTGCGCTCCGCGGCGCCTGGCGCGCCCAGATTCCCCATGACCGAACGAACCGTGTTCTTTGTCTCGGACGGCACTGGCATCACGGCCGAGACCTTCGGCAACTCCATCCTGGCGCAGTTTTCAGCCCGCCCGCGCCATGTGCGCCGGCCTTTCATCGATACGCTGGAAAAGGCCCACCACGTGCTGGCCGAAATCAACACCACGGCCGGCAACGAAGGCAAGCGCCCCATCGTCTTCATCACCCTGGTGAACGACGAGATTCGCGACATCATCGGTTCGCCCGCCTGCAAAGGCCTGGTGCTGGACATGATCCGCACCTTCGTGGAGCCGCTGGAGGTGGAATTCGGCGTCAAGAGCAACCACCGCGTGGGCCGCTTTTCCGACGCCAGCCAGAGCCAGGAGTACACCGACCGCATCGAGGCCATCAACTTCAGCCTGGCGCACGACGACGGCCAGAGTTCGCGCAACCTGGAAAGCGCCGATGTGATCTTGCTGGGCGTCAGCCGCAGCGGCAAGACGCCCACGAGCCTTTACCTGGCCATGCAGCACGGCATCAAGGCCGCCAACTACCCGCTGATCCCGGAAGACTTCGAACGCGGGCGTTTGCCCACGGCACTGACGACACACAAGCGCAAGTGCTTCGGGCTGACCATAGACCCGGAGCGCCTGGCGCAGATCCGCAATGAGCGCAGGCCGGCCAGCAAGTACGCGTCGCTGGCGAACTGCCGCTACGAAGTGAACGAGGCCGAAGCCATGATGCGGCGTGAAGGCGTGGCGTGGCTGTCGTCCACGCACAAGTCGATCGAAGAGATTGCAACCACCATCCTGCGCGACCTGCGGCCGGACCGCTTGATCTACTGAAACTCAGTGGGCACGCTGCCGTGCCGATTCGTACAGGCACACCGCGGCGGCTGCCGCGACGTTGAGCGACTCCTCGCCACCCGGCTGTGGGATGCGCAGCTGCAAGGCACAGCGCGCCAGCAGTGCAGCGGACACGCCCTGCCCTTCGTGCCCAAGCACCCATGCGCAAGGGCTGGGCAAGGCCACGCGCGAGACTTCGCTGCTGGCGTGGGAACTGGTCGCCACCAGCGGCAGCCGCAACGCAGCCAGCGCTGCATCGTCCAGCCCTTCCACCAGACGCAGCGCAAAGTGCGCGCCCATGCCGGCGCGCAGCACCTTGGGCGACCACAGCGCGGCCGTGCCCTTCATGGCCAGCACCTGCACCACGCCGAAGGCCGACGCGCTGCGCAGGATGCTGCCCACGTTGCCGGTGTCCTGCAGGTGGTCCAGCACCACGGTGGGCGCATCCGGCAACACGGCGGGTGCTGCAGGCAGGTCCAGTACAAAGCCAATGGCGGCAGGCGATTCCAGCCCGCTGATGCCCGCAAACAGCGCATCCGGCACCACGGCCACCTTGGCCGCGTGTGCAGCCAGTTGGCGCAAGCGGCGGTCTTGCCAGCCACGCTGACTGACCACAGCCTGCGCGGCCTTTCCGCCACGCTGGACCAGCGCCGAGCAGAGATGGTCGCCTTCCAGCCAGACCTGGCCCAGCTTGCGGTAGGCCGTGCCGTCCTGCGCCAGCTTGCGCAGATTCACCAGCAGGGCGTTGTCGCGTGAGCTGATCTGGACGGGCTCGTTCACGAGCGCTTCTCCGCCTTACGCACCGGCGCAAAGCTGCGGCGGTGCTCGGCGCAGGGGCCATGCTCCAGCAGGGCCTGCAGGTGTTCGGGCGTGGGATAGCCCTTGTGGGTGGCAAAGCCATAGGCCGGGTGGGCGGCGTGCAAGCCGGCGCAGAGACGGTCTCGCTCCACCTTGGCCAGGATGGACGCGGCGCTGATGGCCGGCATCAGCGCGTCACCCCTGACCAGCGCTTCCACCGGCAGGCGCAGCACCGGCACGCGGTTGCCGTCCACCACCACGCGGTGCGGCAGGATGCGCAGGCCTTCCACGGCACGCTTCATGGCCAGCATGGTGGCTTGCAGGATATTGATCTGGTCGATCTCCTGCACGCTGGCGCTGGCGATGCTGCAGCACAGGGCGCGCGCGCGGATCTCGTCGTAGAGCTTTTCGCGTTGGCGTGGGCTCAGGACCTTGCTGTCGGCCAGGCCCTTGATGGGTTGCAGGTCGTCCAGGATCACCGCCGCTGCCACCACCGGGCCGGCCAGCGGACCACGGCCGGCTTCGTCCACGCCCGCGACCAAGCCAGGCGCCACGAATTGCAGCCCCAGCTGTTCGAAGCGAACTTCAGCGCGAGAGTATTTGCGCGAGGGCATCGGTGGCACGGCTGGCCGTGTCCTGGCGCAGCTGCTGGTGCAGGTCATTGAAGCGGCCAGCGATTCTTTCGCACGCCGCCGGATCGTCCAGCCATTGCAACACGGCACGCGACAGCTCAGCGGCGTTGCAGCGTTCCTGGATCAGCTCTGGCACCACGAAGTTGCGGCTCAGGATGTTGGGCAGGCCCACCCAGGGCTGGTAGGCCATGCGCTTCATCAGCTGCCAGCTGAGCGCGTTCATGGCGTAGCCGATGACCATGGGCCGCTTGAACAGCGCAGCCTCCAGCGTGGCCGTGCCGCTGGCGATCAGCGTCACGTCGCAGGCGGCCAGCGCGGCGTGCGATTGACCGTCCAGCAATTGCAGCGGCACGCCTGGCGCATGAGCGGCCACCAGCGGTTCGACCAGGCCACGCAGGCCCGGTGACACCGGCAGCACGAAGCGCAAGTCAGGCCGCTTCTTGTGCAGCACGGCCACGGCTTGCAGGAAGCGCGGCGCGATGTACTGGATCTCGCTGCGGCGGCTGCCAGGCAGCACCGCAACGACGACGTCGTGTTCGCCAAGGCCCAGCGCCGCGCGGCTGGCGGCGCATGGCGGCACCAGCGGGATGGCGTCGGCCAGTGGATGGCCCACATAGGTGGCGGCCAGGCCGTGTGCGTGCAGCAGTTCGGGTTCAAACGGGAACAAGCACAGCACGTGGTCCACACTGGCCGCCATCTTGCTAGCGCGGCCACCGCGCCAGGCCCAGATGGACGGGCAGACGAAGTGCACGGTCTTGATGCCGCCCGCCTTCAGCCGCGCTTCCAGACCCTGGTTGAAGTCGGGTGCGTCGACGCCGATGAAAGCGGCCGGACGTTCGGCCAGCAGACGGTCGCCCAGGGCGTCACGTATGCCCTTGATCTCCCGGTAGTGGCGCAACACCTCAACGTAACCACGCACCGCCAGCTTGTCGCTGGGCCACCAGGCTTCGAAGCCAAGTTCGGCCATGCGCGGGCCGCCGATGCCGGCGGTCTGCACGTCGGGCCAGCGCTTCTGGATGCCAGCCAGCAAGAGCCCCGCGAGCAGGTCGCCGGATGCTTCACCGGCGACAAGTGCCAGGTTCATGTCAGCGCACGATGCCGCGCGTGGACACGGCCAGGAAGTCCAGCAGCATCTGGACGTCGGGGTCGCCGCCTTCGACGCTGCCCGTGAGTGCCGCGATCGCCGCCTTCGCTGCATCCAGCGTCAAGCCGTCGCGGTACAGCAGCTTGTGCATCTGCTTGACCAAGGCCAGCCGCTCGCGTGAGAAGCCGCGCCTGCGCAGTCCTTCTGCGTTGTAGCCATGCACCCCCAGCGGGTTGCCGGACACGGTCACGTAGGGCGGCACATCCTGCGACACGTGGCTCTGGAAGCCCAGCATCGCGTGTGCACCCACGTGCACGAACTGGTGTATGCCGGACAGCC
>JANOAM010000015.1:0-2906 GCA_031411215.1 Betaproteobacteria bacterium | reverse complement strand
TTCAGGCCCACTTCCTTCAGCACCCGCACGCTGACCAGGTTCTTGGAGCGCACCAGGCCTTCGCGCAGCGTGATCTCGCCGTCGAACTTGCCGTCGCTGTTCTGCGGGTTCCAGCTGGGCACGCCGCCGTCGGCGTCGAGCAAGGGGGCGTCATTGACCAGGGTTTCGGGCTGGATGCCGTGTTCCAGCGCGGCGGAGTACAGGAAAGGCTTGAACGACGAGCCCGGCTGCCGCGCCGCGCTGGTGGCGCGGTTGAACTGGTTGCGGCTGAAGGCAAAGCCGCCGACCAGGCTGCGCACGCGGCCGGTGACGGGGTCCAGCGACACCCAGGCGCCTTCGGCTTCGGGCCATTGCGCAAAGCTCCACTCCAGGTTCTTGCCGCGCGGCAATTGGGCCAACCGCACGACGGCGCCGCGGCGGATGGCCAAGGCGGCTGGCGCGTTGGCTTGCAGCGCCGCCGCCAGGCCGGGCGGCGACTTGAGCGCGTCGCCCTTCAGCACCACGGTGTCGCCGGTGGCCAGCTTGGCCGTCACTTCCCTGGGGCTGGCGGCCAGCACGATGGCCAGGCGCAGGTCTTCGTCGTCTCGCCCGTCGCGCAAGACCAGTGCGGCGGCACGGTCGGCCTTGGCGGGGTCGTCGGGCAGGGCCTCATGGTCTTCGGGGCCGCGCCAGGCCTGCTTGCGTTCCAGCGCCATCAGTGCGCGGCGGACCGCACCGTGGGCGGCACGCTGTTCGTCGGCGCGCAGGGACGTGATGACGCGCACGCCTTCGGTGTAGGCCTTGTCGCCCAGGCGGTCCACCACGGCGCGGCGCGCCATCTCCGCCACGTGCGCGGCCGGCACGTCCACGAAGCTGGGCCTGCGGTAAACCAGCTTGGCCGCCACGGCCTCGGCACGCTCGGCCTCGGTGATGGCGCCGGTGGTCAACATGCGCTGCAGCACCCACTGCTGGCGTTTGCGCGCCGCCGCTTCGTTGACGATGGGGTTGGCGTAGATGGGGTTGTTCTGCAGCCCGGCCAGCATGGAGGTTTCGGCCAGGTTGACCTGCTGCAGCGACTTGCCGAAGTAGACCTGCGCTGCAGCGCCATAACCGTAGGCGCGCTGGCCCAAGTAGATCTGGTTGCAGTACAGCTCCAGGATCTCGTCCTTGCTGAGTGTGCGTTCCAGCTGCCAGGCGATCAGCGCCTCCTTGATCTTGCGTTCCGCCGTGCGGCGTGTGCTCAGGAAAAAGGTGCGCGACACCTGCTGCGTGATGGTGCTGGCGCCGCCGCCCACCCCACCGCGCGCATGCGACAGCGCGGCCCGCACCATGCCGCGGAAGCTGATGGCGCCGTGTTCGTAGAAGTCGGCGTCTTCCACGGCCAGCACGGCTTGCTGCAGCAGCTTGGGCGTGTCCCTGAGTGG
Source organism: Betaproteobacteria bacterium (assembly GCA_031411215.1). Lineage (GTDB taxonomy): Bacteria > Pseudomonadota > Gammaproteobacteria > Burkholderiales > Burkholderiaceae_C > Rubrivivax. The sequence goes on along the minus strand of JANOAM010000015.1, from coordinate 1,503 downwards.
CACGTAGATGCGCCGCTCGGAGCCGAACTGCGCGATCTCCACGCCGTCGGCCGTCAGCACCTGCAGGTGCTGTTGCGGCCGGTAGTCGGTGGCCTTGTCCAGTGACGGCAGATCGTTCCAGTACCAGGCCGCAGCGGCGGCCAGCACCAGAGCACCGATGACGGCCGCCGTGACCAGCACCAGCAGGATGCTGCCCAGGATGATGAAGCCGCGGGAGCGGCCCCGCAGGGTCGGCAACTTCATCGGCTGGGCTCAGTCCGCGAGTTCGAAGAGAGCGGTGCCGTCGCCGTTGTCCTTCACCAGCTTGACCTGCGGCACCTGGGGCAGCACCTTCAGCGCGGCGCTGCCGCCGACAAACCGCAGCTTGACGCCGGGTACCGGCAGGATGCGCCAGTTGCCGTCGGCGCTGGGCTGCACCTGGCGTGTGGCCTGCAGGTAGTCCAGTAGGGCCTGGCGGTTTTCATCAGGCGCCGACAGGATGATGTTGTTGCCGTCCAGCCCTGGGAAGGCACCACCGCCACTGGCCCGGTAGTTGTTGGTGACGACCGCGAAGTCGGCCTTCTCGTCGATCGGCTGGCCGTTGAAACGCAGGTCCTGGATGCGGTGCGCGTCCGGGCCCACCAGCTTGCCGCTGCGCTCATAACGTGCGGCTTGCGTGACATCGATGCGGTAGGTGACACCGTCGATGGTGTCGAAGTTGTAGCTGGGGAAGTTGTTGTTGATCAGGTTCTGCTCGGACGGTCCGGCAGGATCAATGCGGTTGAAGGCCGCCGCGCTCATCTCCAGCCATTCACGCACCTGGGCGCCGCTCAACTTCACGATGCTGACGGTGTTGGGGTAGACGTAAAGATCCGCCACGTTGCGCACGGCAATCGGGCCGGCGGGGATGTCGGTGTAGTAGTTGGCGCCGCCGCGGCCGCCGGTCTTGAAGGGCGCGGCGGCGGACAAGAGCGGCAGCTTCTCATGCGGCGTGCCGGCCAGCGCCTTCTTGCCGTAGGCCAGCTGGGCCAGCGACACCAGTTGCACCGAGGGGTCGTCCAGCACCTGGGCAAAGTAGCTGTAGATGGGCGCCAGGGTCTGCGCCACTTCGGCGCGGATGAAGGCCAGCGTGCCAGTGTGTTCGTCCTTGATCAGTTCGGCCACGGCCGGGTCGGGTTCGACCAGCGGCTTGCGCGCCTCGCGGTCGTAGACGGGGCGCAGCGCGCCACGGCCGTCGGTCACCTTCCAGGTGCCGCTGCTCTTGTCCAGTACCAGATCCATCACGCCCAGGTGGCTGCCCCAGAAGCCGGGCATCACCGCGGGCACGCCGTTGATGGTGCCGCGGTCCAGGTCCACCTTGGCATGGCGGTTGAAGAAACGGCCGGGGAATTCGCCATGCGAGTGCCCGAACAGGATGGCGTTGACACCCGGCACTTCGGCCAGGCGGGCGACGGTGTTTTCGGCGAAGAACACGGTCTCACCGAATTCGAAGCCGGAGTGGGCCAGCACGACCACCACGTCAGC
>JANOAM010000014.1:0-2082 GCA_031411215.1 Betaproteobacteria bacterium | reverse complement strand
GGCGTCGGACTGGCGGCGCACCAGCGCGTAAGCCATGCGTTCGTGTTGCGGCGGCTCGGCCGCGCCGCTGCGCTGGGCGCGGATCTGCCGCACCAGCAGGTCCACCGCGGCGCGCGCCATTTCCGTGATGGGCTGGCGGATCGTGGTCAGCTCGGGCCAGATGGTGGTGGCGATGGCGGTGTCGTCAAAGCCGGTCACGGCCAGATCGCCAGGCACGTCCAGCGACAACCGGTGTGCCACCGCCACGGTGGCTGCGGCCATGTCGTCGTTGCTGGCGAAGATGGCCGTGGGCCGCGGCTCCAGCGCCAGCAGGCCTTCAGCCGCGTCCAGGCCGGAGCGGTAGTTGAAGTTGCCGTGGGCCACCAGTTCGTCCGGCAGCGGCAGGTGGGCCTGGGCCATGGCGTCGCGGAAGCCGGCCAGGCGCAAGTCGCTGGCGGTCTGGTTGGGGTGGCCGGTGATGAAGCCCACACGCCGGTGACCCAGCGCGATGAGGTGGCGCGCCATGCTGAATGCCGCCTGGTAGTCGTCAATGCTGACGGCGCAGACCCGTGCGTCGGGCAGGCCGCTGGCCACGGCGACCGCCGGTGTGTGGCTGGCGGCGATCAGGTCCAGCAGCTTGCGTGCGTCGCACAGCGGCGGCGGCAGGATCAGCCCGTCTATGCCGCTGGCCACCAGGTTGTGGGCCTCTTCGGTGTGGTTGGGGTCCTCACTGCACTTTTCCACCACCAGCTGCACGTGCGACAGGCTGGCCTGGTTGAGCAGGCCGACCAGGAATTCGCTCATGTAGCCGGCGCTGGGGTTGCTGTAGAGCACGCCAATGCGGATCAACTCCGAGCCCGCCAGGTGGCGCGCTGCCTGGTTGGGCAGGTAGTTGAGGGCCGCGATCGACGCCTGCACCTTTTCACGCGTGGGTGTCCGCACACCTTCTTCGCCGTTGACCACACGCGAGACGGTCATCGGCGACACGCCGGCGTGGCGGGCCACGTCGGCAATGGTGGCGGCGCTGGGCTTTTTCTTGACGAGGGGGCGGGCAGTCACGGCCGCTATTTTCGGTCCTCTACGCGTCGCCACGCCGCCCCCGCTTCAAATCGCTCAAAACTTCGCGCGCAGACCCACCAGGAACGTGGCACCGGGCTTGTATTCGGTGAACGTGGCGTTGGGGAACTGGAAGTACTGGCGCTGCTTGGAGCGTGTGGCGTTCCAGACGTCGAAGGTCAGCGCGATGTCTTGCTTCATGCCCAGGATCTGGCCCAGATCAGCCCGTGCCGCGATGTCCACCTGCGCATAAGCGTCACCGTACAACTGCGCCGCGGTGATGCCGTTCTGCGGTGAGTTGGTCAGCTGCGACCCCTTGGAGAAGGTGCGCGAGACCCGCAGCATGTAGCCACCCTGTTCGTAGTAAGCGGTGAAGTTGGTGGTGTACTCCGGCACACCGGTGGCGATGAAGCCGCTGTTGCCGGTGGCGCGCTGGTTGATGAAGGTGTAGTTGGCGCTGAAGCCAAAGCCCGGGATGGGCAGGAAGTTCAGCGGCTGCTGCCAGGTCAGCTCAAGCCCCTTGATCTTCAGCAGGTCCGGCGAGTTGACCTGTTGCGTGATGACCACCGACTGCTGGTCGATCAACAACTGCTGCGGTGCCGACAGCGTGGTCAGGCCGCTGGGCAAGCCCGCACGCACGGCCAGCGCGTCACGCTGCTGCTGCGTGATGCTGCCGAAGTTCACGTTGTACTGGGCCAGACTGCCGAAGTTGGTGCTGGTGTTCTGCGACGCGGTGAAGGCCGAAATGTCCTTGGTGAACAGCGAAGCCGCCAGGTAGCCTTCGCGCCCCGTGTACCACTCCATCGCCATGTCCAGGTTCTGCGAGACATAGGGCTTCAATTCGCTGTTGGTCAGCGTGCCCTGGCTGGCGGACGGGTCCGAGAACTGCAGCTGTGTGCGCCGCAGGTCCTGCGGGTTGGGGCGTGTCATCGACTTGGACACCGACAGCCGCGACACGACCGTGGGCGACAGGTTGTAGGCCACCGACGCCGAAGGCAGGTTGTTGCTGTACTTGGTGGGCGACAGCTCTTCGGTGATGACGTTGGG
>JANOAM010000013.1:0-5171 GCA_031411215.1 Betaproteobacteria bacterium | reverse complement strand
GCCAGGCTGCCCACGTGGCCCAGGATGATGGTGTAGCCGTCGGGCGCAGCCTTGGACACCTCGGTCATAGCCGGCAGGCCGGCGCCGCCGCCCTTGTTGTCCACGTAGACCGTCTGGCCCAGCTGTTTGGTCAGTTCGTTGGCCACCGTGCGGGCGACGATCTCGCTGGTGCCGCCGGGTGCGAAGGGCACGACAAAACGGACGGGCTGCCGGGGCCAGCCGGCTTGTGCCCGCGCCAGGCTGGGCCAACCAGAAACAAGCAGCGCCGGGGCTGCCAGGGCGGTGCGGCGGGTGAGTGTCAAGCGCGTCTCCTGTGGGTTTGCGCCCAAGCATAAGTGAGTGACAGAAGCGATCGACATAGGTGAGTGACATAAGTGAGTGACATAAGTGAGTGACCCGCGAACCATCCCTTGGCGGGCCGACTTCCGCCGCACCGCCGCCCATGATCCAATCGCCGACTTCAATCGCCCACCCATGGACACCCGCGTCACCCCCCAGGCTTCGCCTCTCTACCTGCTGGAGCGTTTCGACGTCGGCCTGGTGCACCTGGACGCCGAGCGCCGCGTGGTGGGCATGAACGACTACGCGCGGCGTGTGCTGCCGGTGGAAGAGAAGCAGCCCTTCGACCGCATGGTGCTGTCCTTCCACCCGGAACGTTCGCAGCCCAAGGTGGAATTCCTGCTGGACGCGGCGGGCCAGTGCCCGGTTGCCAACCCACCGCCCATGACCATGATCATCAACATCCCGGAACGGGTGCTGCTGATCAAGGTCAGCCGCATGGGCGACGCCATCGGTGCGGCCAACGGCTATGTGCTGCTGTTCTACGACATCACCGACTTTGTCAGCACCGAAAGCCCGGTGGCCGCGGCTGGCAAACCCGCCAGCACCCAGCGCCGCCTGGCCAAGATCCCCACCGTGGCCGACCAGAAGATCGTCTTCGTGGACGCCGACGACATCCTCAGCATCGAATCCAACGGCCACTACACCCGCGTGCTCACCGCGGCCGGCAGCCAGTTCTGCAACCTGAGCATCGGTGACATCGAAACCCGCCTGGACCCGGAGCACTTCATGCGCGTGCACCGGGGTTATGTCGTCAACCTGCGCGAGGTGACGCAGCTGCTGCGCGAAGACGGCCGCATCGCGCTGCGCCTGGGCGGCAGCGAGGCGCAGATTCCGGTGTCGCGGTCCAGCACGGCGGCCGTGCTCAAGCGCCTGGGCCTGCCCGGTGGGGTGCCGCAGGCCGCGCGACAGGGACAGGTTTAGACCGGTCCAGTCAGGGTTAGTCCCGCCCACGTGTTTTCCCGCATCCCCGGCGTTGCCGGTGGGGCTGCTTTTTCCGCTCGTGCATGGGCGCTGCCATTCGTGCAGGTCTGCCGGTGCTTGGTGCTGAAGTGGCGGGTGGGCGGCCGGTATCCGTGCTGGCAAGTCGGGCATGCACGAAGCGCCGCTTTGGGCCACGCTCGCGTTTTCGCCGCCAGCAGGAGCCAGCCCATGATCCCGCCCGTCTTTGACTACCACGCGCCACGCTCCGTGGACGACGCTATCCAGCTGCTGGGCAGCCTGGGTGAAGACGCCAAGCTGCTGGCCGGTGGCCACAGCCTGCTGCCCATGATGAAGCTGCGCTTCGCCGAGCCCAAGCACCTGATCGACCTGGGCAGGATCGCCGCGCTGCGTGGCATCAGCCAAGTGGGTGCCGTCATCCACATCGGCGCCATGACCACCGAACACGAGCTGCTGAATTCCAGCCTGCTGGCCGACCAGCTGCCGCTGCTGGTGGAAGGCGCCAGCTGGATCGCCGACCCGCAGGTCCGCTACAAGGGCACCATCGGCGGCGACATCTCTCACGGCGACCCCGGCAACGACCACCCCGCGCTGATGCTGGCGCTGGACGCGTCCTTCGTGCTCAAGGGCCCGCGCGGCGAACGGGTGGTGAAGGCCGACGACTTCTTCCTGGGTCTGTACAGCACGCTGCTGCAGCCTGATGAGATCCTGACGCAAATCCGCATCCCCGTGCCGGCCGCGGGCAGCGGTGGGGCCTACTGCAAGTTGAAGCGCAAGACCGGCGACTTCGCCACCGCGGCCACCGCCGTGATGCTGCGCCTGAGCGGCGGCCAGGTGGCGGCCGTGCGCATTGCGCTGACCAATGCCGCACCCACCGCGCTGCGCGCCACGGCCGCCGAAGCCTCTCTGGTGGGCAAGGCCCTGGACCAGGCCAGCCTGGCCGAGGCCGCGCGCCTGGCCATGGCCATCTGCGACCCCATGGCCGACCAGCGCGGCGACGCCGACTACAAGCGCGCCATGAGCGGCGAAATGACACGCCGCGCCCTGCTGGCCGCCGCGGCGCGTGCCGCCTGATCCAGCCCACAAAAACAACGGAGACCAGAATGGCCAAGACCCAGACCGTGTCCTTCAAGCTCAACGGCAAGGCCGTGGACGTGGCGGTGGAGCCGCGCGAACTGCTGATCCACACGCTGCGCGAAAAGCTGGCCCACACGGGGCCGCACATCGGCTGTGAAACCAGCCACTGCGGCGCCTGCACGGTGGACGTGGACGGCATGTCGCTGAAGAGTTGCACGGTGCTTTCCGTGCAGTGCGACGGCGCCGAGATGCTGACCGTGGAAGGCTTTGAGCACAACGGTGTGCTGCATGCCCTGCAGCAGGCCTTCCACGAAGAGCATGGCCTGCAATGCGGCTACTGCACGCCCGGGATGATCACCCGCGCCTACCGGCTGCTGAAAGAAAACCCCAACCCCAGCGAGCAGGAAATCCGCTACGGCATTGCCGGCAACCTGTGCCGCTGCACGGGCTACCAGAACATCGTCAAGGCAGTGGAGTCGGCAGCGAAGAAGCTCGCGGCTTCAGCCCCTGCCACCGCCCCTGCCACAGCCACCGCCTGAACACCAAGCACCCACCGGAGACAGCCATGGGCGACATGACGGAAATCCAGGAACGCGAAGCCAAGCTGCAGGGCATGGGCACGTCCCTGCTGCGCAAGGAAGACGCCAAGTTCATACGCGGGCAGGGCAGCTATGTGGACGACATCAAGCTGCCGGGCATGCTGTTTGGCGCCCTCGTGCGCAGCCCCTACGCACATGCCCGCATCAAGGGCATCAACAAGGAAAAGGCGCTGGCCTGCCCCGGCGTGGTGGCGGTGCTGACCGCTGACGACCTGAAGCCCGTCAACCTGCACTGGATGCCCACGCTGGGCAGTGACGTGCAGGCCGTGCTGGCCGACAAGAAGGTCTGCTTCCAGATGCAGGAAGTGGCCATGGTGCTGGCCAGCGACCGCTACGCCGCCGCCGACGGCGCGGCCCTGGTGGAGGTGGACTACGAAGAGCTGCCGGCCATCGTGGACCCGCACCGGTCCATGGACAAGGACGCGGTGGTCATCCGCGAGGACATCGCCGACAAGACCGAAGTGGGCCACGGCCCGCGCACCCACCCCAACCACATCTTCACCTGGGAAGCCGGCAACAAGGCGGCGGCCGACGCCGCTTTTGCCAATGCCGCGGTGACGGTGCGCGAAGAGATCCTGAACCCGCGTGTGCACCCCTGCCCGCTGGAAACCTGCGGTTGTGTGGCCAGCTTCAACAAGGCCACGGGCTACCTCACCGTCTACATGACCACGCAGGCGCCGCACATCGTGCGCACCGTGCTGGCCATGCTGTCGGGCGTGGCGGAAAGCAAGATCCGCGTGGTGGGCGGCGACATCGGCGGTGGCTTTGGCAACAAGGTGCCGGTGTACCCGGGTTATGTGGTGGCCATCGTGGCCAGCATCGTGACCGGCGTGCCCATCAAGTGGATCGAATCACGCATCGACAACATCAGCACCACCGGTTTTGCACGCGACTACCACGGGGTGGGCGAACTGGCGGCGGACGCCAACGGCGTCATCAAGGGCCTGCGCTTCAGTGCGCTGGCTGACCACGGCGCCTTCAACTCGCATGTCTCGGCCACCAAGTTTCCTGCCGGCCTGTTCAGCATCTGCACCGGCAGCTATGCCATTCCCAACGCCTACTGCCGCGTCGACGCGGTCTACACCAACAAGGCGCCGGGTGGTGTGGCCTACCGCTGTTCGCTGCGTGTCACGGAAGCCATCTACCTGATCGAACGCATGATCGACATCCTGGCCCTCAAGCTGGGTCTGGACAAGGCCGAGATCCGCCGCCGCAACTTCGTCAGGAAGGAGCAGTTCCCGTTCACCACGCCGTTTGGCTGGACGCTGGACAGCGGCGACTACGACACCGCGCTGGACAAGGTGCTGAAGGCCGTGGACTACGACGGCCTGCGCCGCGAACAGGCGGCCACACGCGCCAACCCAGACAGTGCCACGCTGATGGGCATCGGCTTGTCCACCTTCACGGAAATCGTCGGCGCCGGGCCGACCAAGGTCTGCGACATCCTGGGCATCGGCCTGTTCGACAGCTGCGAGATCCGCGTCCACCCGACGGGCGGCGTCATCGCGCGGCTGGGCACCATGACGCAGGGTCAGGGCCACGCCACGACCTACGCGCAGATCATCGCCACCGAACTGGGCCTGCCGGCCAGCGACATCGTGGTCGAAGAAGGCGACACCGACAAAGCGCCCTATGGCGCCGGCACCTGGGGTTCACGGTCCACGCCGGTGAGCGGCGCGGCCACGGCCACGGCGGCGCGCAAGATCAAGGACAAGGCCAAGAAGATCGCGGCCCACCTGCTGGAAGTGGCCGAGGGCGACCTGGAATGGGAGATCGACCGCTTCAAGGTCAAGGGCAACCCGGGCCAGGCCAAGACCATGAAGGAGTTGTGCATGGTCAGCCACACCGGCAACCTGCCGGCCGGCATGGAGCAGGGCTTGAACGCGGTGGCCTACTACGACCCGCCCAACATGACCTTCCCCTTTGGCGCCTACCTGTGCGTGGTGGACATCGACCGCTTCACCGGCGAGACCAAGGTACGCCGTTTCTACGCGCTCGACGACTGCGGCACGCGCATCAACCCGATGGTGATCGAAGGCCAGATCCATGGGGGCCTGACCGAAGCCTTTGCGGTGGCCATGGGCCAGCAGATGCCCTTCGACGAAAACGGCAACCACCTCGGCAACAGCCTGATGGACTACTTCCTGCCGACGTCGATGGAGACCCCGCACTGGGAAACCGACCACACCGTCACGCCGTGCCCGCACCACCCGA
>JANOAM010000012.1:0-1824 GCA_031411215.1 Betaproteobacteria bacterium | reverse complement strand
GGTGCTGTTCGACGCCGGCCAGGCGCACGAGGGCCTGCTGGCCCTGGTGGAACTGCAGAACGGCGACGCCGCGCCCAGCTATGTGGCGGGCACGAAGAACTTCTGGGTGGTGACACGCTACAACTGGAGCAGCTACTACGCCATGGCGGTCATCGAGCTGGGAACGGCGGTGGCGACCTTGCGCAGGTCTGGCGCTGCGTTTACGCGTTAGGAGTGCGGGCCCTTCCGGCGGACTCACTTTCTTTGCTGGTGCAAAGAAAGTAAGCAAAGAAAGCACCTTTGAAGAGCTTGCGGTGGTCGCCGTAGCCATCGGTCGCTTCGCTCCGGCCGGTGCCACGCTAGGTCTCGCAAAGCCTTGCTCGACAGGGCGCTGGGCACAGTACGCAGCGGCTCATCCGCCTTGTCACTCTCGCGTGCCAACGGATCCCGTCTTGGGTCCTTCTGATCTTGCCCATCGCGGCGTCTTGCCGAGCGCGGCGTTCTTCGATCTGCTCTTCGCTGTGCTGAGCGCCCTGTCGAGCAATCCTTTGCGAGAACACCGCACTTCGCCGGCCGGAGCGCAGCGATCGGTCCGCGTTACGACCACCGCATGTTCCCCAAGGTGCTTTCTTTGCTTACTTTCTTTGCACCAGCAAAGAAAGTGAGTCGGCCCCGGGGCCGAACCCCCGGCTGCAATCTCACCGAACCACCCTATTCCCGAACCCCAGCCAGGTCCAGCAGGAACGCATATTCCCGCGCAACTTCAGCCAGTTCCGCAAACCGGCCCGACGCACCACCATGCCCCGCCGTCAGGTTGATAAACAGCAGCAACGGGTTGTGGTCCGTCTTCTTCGTGCGCAGCCGCGCCACCCACTTCACGGGCTCGAAGTACTGCACCTGCGAATCCCACAGGCCCGTGGTCACCAGCATGGCCGGGTAGTCCTGGGCCTTCAGGTTGTCATAGGGCGAATAGGACAGCATGTAGTCGTAGGCGGCCTTCTGGCGCGGGTCACCCCACTGCGTCCATTCCTGCGCAGTGAGCGGGATGGTTTCGTCCAGCATGGTCGTCACCACGTCGACAAAAGGCACGTCGGCCACGATGCCGCGGTACAGCTTGGGCGCTTCGTTGGCGATCACGCCCATCAGCAGCCCACCGGCCGAACCGCCGCTGGCAAAGACCTTGTCGGGCGCAGCCCAGCCCTGCTTCACCAGCGCCGTGGTGGCGTCTATGAAGTCGTTGAAGGTGTTCTTCTTGTGCATCAGCCGGCCGTCTTCGTACCAACCTTCGCCCAGGTCTGCACCGCCGCGCACGTGGGCGATGGCGATGACAAAACCGCGGTCCATCAGGCTCACGCGGTGGGCCGAGAAGGCTGCGTCATAGGAAATGCCGTACGAGCCATAGCCGATGACCAGCAGGGGCGCCTTGCCGTCGCGCTGGGCACGGTCGGTGCGCCAGGCCAGCGTCACCGGCACCTGCTTGCCGTCGCGGGCGGCGGCGTAGGTGCGCGCGGTCGTGTAGCGATCGGCTTCGTAGCCGGGCACGTCCTTGCGCTTGCGCAGCACGCGCTGGCCGGTCGTCAGGTGCAGGTCCCAGGTGGTGGCGGGTTGGACCATGGACGACACCATGTACCGCAGGTAGGCGGCGCGCGGGTCGCTGTTGGCGGCCAGGATGGCGGTGCTGGCCGGCGCCGCCGCCACCGGCAGGCTGCGTGAGCCCTGCAGCAGGCGCACCTGCGAATCGGCCTGCACCTTCTCCTGGACGGCAATGCCGGAGTCCATCAGCGAAAAGGCTTCTATGGTGACCTGCTCACGGCCCGGCACCAGGGTGCGCCACAAGCGCCGGTC
>JANOAM010000011.1:0-18562 GCA_031411215.1 Betaproteobacteria bacterium | reverse complement strand
CCCAACCCGCGGCACCCGCCGCAAGCACGTCCGGCTCTGCAATCAACTCCTCCGGGCATTCAGGAAATCCATGTCTGTCATGACTACCGTCACCGCTTCCGGTGACTTCGGTTCTTTTGCTGCGCTGTTTGAGGAAAGCCTCGAAAGCAACGACATGCGCGTCGGCGAGGTCATCTCCGCCGAAGTGGTGCGCATCGAGTTCAACCACGTGGTGGTGAACGCCGGCCTCAAGAGCGAAAGCTATGTGGCCATCGAAGAATTCAAGAACGACAAGGGCGAGCTCGAAGTCCAGGTCGGTGACTTCGTCTCCGTCGCCATCGACGCCGTTGAAAACGGCTACGGCGACACCATCCTGAGCCGCGACAAGGCCAAGCGCCTGGCGTCCTGGATGAGCCTGGAAAACTCGCTGGAATCCGGCGAATTCGTGACCGGCACGGTCAGTGGCAAGGTCAAGGGTGGCCTGACGGTACTGGTCAACGGCATCCGCGCCTTCCTGCCCGGTTCGCTGCTGGACACCCGCCCCGTGAAGGACATGACGCCCTTCGAGGGCAAGACCATGGAATTCAAGGTCATCAAGCTGGACCGCAAGCGCAACAACGTCGTGTTGTCGCGCCGTGCCGTGGTCGAGGCTTCGATGGGCGAAGAGCGCGCCAAGCTGCTGGAAACGCTGTCCGAAGGTGCCATCGTCAACGGCGTGGTCAAGAACATCACCGAATACGGTGCGTTTGTGGACCTCGGCGGCATCGACGGCCTGCTGCACATCACCGACATGGCCTGGCGCCGTGTCCGTCACCCGAGCGAAGTGGTGACGGTGGGTCAAGAACTGACCGCCAAGGTGCTGAAGTTCGATGCCGAGAAGAACCGCGTCAGCTTGGGTCTGAAGCAGCTGGGCGACGACCCCTGGCACGGCGTCAGCCGCCGCTACCCGAACAGCACGCGCCTGTTCGGCAAGATCACGAACATTGCCGACTACGGTGCGTTCGTTGAAATCGAACCCGGCATCGAAGGCCTGGTCCACGTGTCCGAAATGGACTGGACCAACAAGAACGTCGCCCCTGCCAAGGTGGTCACGCTCGGCGAAGAAGTGGAAGTCATGGTCCTGGAGATCGACGAGGACAAGCGCCGCATCTCTCTGGGCATGAAGCAGTGCAAGGCCAACCCCTGGGAAGATTTCAGCAGCAGCGTCAAGCGCGGCGACCGCGTCAAGGGCCCCGTCAAGTCGATCACCGACTTCGGCGTGTTCATTGGCCTGTCCGCCGGCATCGACGGCCTGGTGCACCTGTCCGACCTGTCCTGGCATGAGCCGGGCGAGGCCGCGGTCCGCAACTACAAGAAGGGCCAGGAAGTCGAAGCCCTGGTGCTGGCTGTGGACGTGGAACGCGAGCGCATCAGCCTGGGCATCAAGCAGTTGGACACCGACCCGTTCACCAGCTTCACCACGGTCAATGACCGCGGTGCGGTCGTCAACGGCAAGGTCAAGAGCGTCGACCCGCGCGGCGCCGAGATCCAGCTGACGGACGACGTCACCGGCTACCTGCGTGCCTCTGAAATCAGCAGTGACCGCGTGGAAGACGCCCGCAACGTGCTGAAGGAAGGCGACGACGTCAACGTGATGGTCATCAATGTCGACCGCAAGATGCGTTCGATCCAGCTGTCCATCAAGGCCAAGGACAACGCCGATGCCCAGCAAGGCATGCAGGCGCTGCGCCAAACCAGCGAGCGTGAAAACGCCGGCACCACGAGCCTGGGCGCCCTGTTGCGCGCCAAGCTCGACAAGGGCAACGAGTAATCGTCTGTCCCCCGCCCGGCCTGAGGTCCGCCCTGGGCCGGGCTTGTTTTTACCTGGTTCGTTGCCCACACGCTGACCACCGATGACCCGCTCCGACCTTGTCACCCGCCTGGCCGAACGCTTCTCGCAGCTGACGCAACGCGACACGGAATTTGCCGTCAAGACCATCCTGGACGCGATGAGCGACGCGCTGGCCCGCGGCCACCGCATCGAGATCCGGGGCTTCGGCAGCTTCAGCATCAACCGCCGCCCGCCGCGTGTGGGTCGCAACCCGCGCAGTGGCGAGCAGGTCACCATCCCCGAAAAGCTGGTGCCGCACTTCAAGCCCGGCAAGGCCTTGCGTGAAGCCGTGGACGACCGGGCCCCACCTGACGGCCACCCTGGCTGATCAGGCCTGACTCCCTAGAATCGGCGCCGCATGCGCCTTTTTGTCTGGCTCATCCGGGCCTTCATCTTCTTCACCCTGTTTGCCTTCGCGCTGAACAACCAGCAGGCGGCCACCGTGCGCTGGTTCTTTGGTGTGCAGTGGCAGGCGCCGATGGTCATCATCGTGCTGGCGGCCTTTGCCGTGGGTGCAGCCGTGGGTGTGGTCGCCATGCTGCCAGACGCCTGGCGGCGCTGGCGGCAGGTCAAACGCTTGGCTCCACCGCCGGCACCCGCCCCGGCACCGCCGCCGCCGACGTCGATCCTGCCTTCCGAGTTTGGGCAGGAGCAGCCGCCGCGCATGGGTCCCTGAGCCGATGAAGGCGCTGCTGAAGACACTGACCCCGCATGGACTTTGACCTGCAATGGTTGCTGATCGGCCTGCCCGTGGCCTTTGCCCTGGGCTGGGTGGCGTCACGCCTGGACCTGCGCCAGCTGAAGCGCGAACGTGACGACTCGCCACGCGCCTACTTCAAGGGCCTGAACCTGCTGCTCAACGAACAACAGGACAAGGCCATTGACGCCTTCATCGAGGCCGTGCAGGACGACCCCGACACCACCGAGCTGCACTTCGCCCTGGGCAACCTGTTCCGCCGCCGCGGCGAATTTGAACGTGCCGTGCGCGTGCACCAGCACCTGCTGGACCGGTCTGACGTGAAGTCCAGCGACCGCGACCGCGCGCAACTGGCGCTGGCCCAGGACTTCATGAAGGCGGGGCTGTTCGACCGTGCAGAAGCCGCGTGGCGCGCGCTGGAAGGCACGCCCTTTGACGCCGAAGCGCAACTGGCCTTGCTGTCGCTGTACGAACGTTCGCGTGACTGGACCAACGCCGCCGAGGTGGCTCGCCGGCTGGAACGCCAGGGTGCCGGTTCCTTCAGCTCGCGCATCGCGCACTACGAATGTGAACTGGCCGAGCAGTCCGACGCCAAGGGCGACCACGCCGGCGCCGAAGCCGCGCTGCAGCGTGCCCGCGACGCCGCACCGCAGTCACCTCGGCCACGCGTACTGGCCGGACAGCGCCTGCGCAAGATGGGCCGCCATGCCGAAGCCGTGCAGGCCTGGGACGAACTGCGCGCGCGCCATGGCGCGGCATTCCTGCTGGTCGCACCGGACTATGCCGCGTCCGCACAAGCCGCCGGCCAGGCCGAACGCGCGCAAGCGGCACTGAGCGAAGCGCTGCAAGCCCTGCCCGCCATTGAACTGCTGCAGGCTCTGGAGGCGGTTGACGGCTCTGCGCCGGCCGAGCGCTTGCCCCGTCTGCTGGCGCACCTGAAAGCGCACCCGTCGCTGTCGGCTGCGCAGCTGCTGTTCTCGGTGGCGCCGGAAGACTGGACCGAAGAAGCCCGCCATGCCTTGCGCGACGCCGTAGCGCGCGCCGCCAAACCCTTGCAGCGCTACCGCTGCGCCAACTGCGGCTTTGAGGCCCAGCACTACTTCTGGCAATGCCCGGGCTGCCTCAGCTGGGACAGCTACCCGCCGCAGCGCATCGACGCGTTCTGAGCACGCCGTTCAGGGGCGGATCTGCTGCTCGAACAGCGTCAGCACCTCGTTTCGCGTGGGCACCTGGCCCTTGCCGCCAATGCTGGCCACACGCCCACTGCCGGTGATGCCGGCCAGGCCCGGTTCGTGGTCGCAGTAGATGCCCAGCGTCGGGCGGCCCAGGGCCGCGGCCAGGTGCGTGAAGCCGGTATCCAGGCCCACCACCTGCTGCGCTTGGGCCAGCACGCCGGCCATTTCGCCCACCTTCAGGAAAGGCGGCACATCGCCCTCGCAGCCGGCGGCAATGCGCTCGGCCAGGGTCTGTTCTTCCGGCCGGCCCCACAGCACCAGCGGCTTCCAGCCCAGTTCCAGCATGCGCCGGCCCAGCGATACCCAGTTGCGTTCCGGCCAGAGCTTGGACGCACGGCTGGCATTGGGGATCAGCACCGCGTAGGTGTCGCGCGGCTTGAAGGTCAGCGTGAAGGCCGGTGCGCGCAGGCCGAAGTCGGGCGGTGTCGTCGGCAGGTCATAGCCCAGGTGGGCCGCGGCCAGGGCGCGGCAACGCTTCACGGCCTGCCAGTCCCGCGACACGGCAGCGCTGCGCCAGTACAGGTAGGACGCGGCCGGCTCGCGGATGCTCTTGCGGTCGTAGCCCACCACCGGCCCCAGCGCTTGGCGGGCCCACAGCGCGCTTTTCAGCAGGCCCTGCAGGTCCAGCACCAGGTCGTAAGGCTCTTCGCGCATTTGCGCGCGCAGCCCCTTCATCGCGGACCAGGTGGCGCCGCTGAACAGCTGGCCGCTCCATTTGCGCCAGGACAGCGGCAGCACGCGTCGCACACCCGGGTGCATTTGCGGGATGGCGGTGAAGGCCGACTCGGCCAGCCAGTCGATCGCCGCTTCCGGAAAGCGTGCGCGGATGTCGGCCACCACCGGCAGCGCATGCACCACATCGCCCATGGAGGACGTCTTCACGATCAGGACGCGGGGGGTGCTCACCGGGAAGTCTTGCTCCGTTCCTTGACCAGCTCGGGATTGAAGCGCGGGTCGTTGTACATCTTGAACTGCCGGTAGACCTTGAAATAGGCCCGGCCGGCGGCCGAGTCGGCCAGCAGCGCGTCCAGGCAGGACGCCAGGTCTTCGCGCTGCTGCAACAGGCGCTGCAACTTCACCGAACTGGCCGCGCGGTGGGTGTCGTCCACATCGCTGCGCGCCGTCTGGTCGCGCATGGCACGCGCCTTCAGGGCCATGATGGACAAGCGGTCGATCATGCTGCCAGCCGTTTCGCTGTTCAGCCGTGCGCCCGCGGGCACACGCGACACCGGTGCGTCACTGCGGGCCGACGCTTCGTCGACCAGGCCCAGGGCCAGCAGCAAGACCTCGTCCACACGTTCCGTGGCGTCGTTGCGGGCTTGGTTGTAGCGGTCGATGGCACGCTTGTTGGCGGCAATCTCGGCGTCCGCCACTGTGGTGCGGCGGGCCAGGTCTTCCTGGTCCCACAACAGGCTGTTGTTGCGGTGGTTGGCCTGCACCCAGGTCCACAGGCCGCCGTCACGCGGGCGCGGCTCTTCTGCAGGCCAGGCGCGGCTGGACAACAGGGTGTCGTGGCAGGTGATCAGGTCTGCTGCACGCGGCAGCGCTTCGGGAGAGGACATCGACTTCTTGAGGGCCGCCTGGCCAGCCTGCGCGGCCGGGGTGCGATGGCAGAATCAACCGATTATTCGCCAGATCCGCGGCCGCCTGTCTCCCTCTGGCAGGCGATAGACCTGCTGATACCTCCCGCACCTCCCGCACCTCCCGCACCTCCTCCTGCACCTCCTGCACCTCCCGAAATGCCCCTGGACCTGTACCGCCAAGCGCTAGACGAGCACCGCAGCCTCTTCGATAGTCTGGCCGCGCTGGAGCCTGATGTCGAACGCATAGGCGCGCGCCTGGGCGCTGCGTTGCAAGCCGGCGGCAAGATCATGCTGTGCGGCAACGGCGGCTCGGCCGCGGACAGCCAGCACCTGGCCGCCGAACTCAGCGGCCGCCTCGTCGACGACCGCCGCCCGCTGGCCGGTCTGGCGCTGTCCACCGACAGTTCCGCGCTGACCTGCATCGCCAACGACTACGGCTTTGACGCGGTGTTCGAACGCCAAGTCCAGGCCCTGGGGCGCCCCGGCGACGCGCTGATTCTCATCTCCACCAGCGGCAACTCCACCAACTTGCTGCGCGCGGCCGATGCCGCACGCACAGCCGGCGTCGTCACCATTGGCCTGCTGGGCCGCGACGGCGGCAAGCTGCTGCCCAAGTGCGATGACGCGCTGGTCATCCCCAGCCACACAACCGCCCGCATCCAGGAAGCGCACATCTTCGTCGGCCACAACTGGTGCGCGCAGATCGAACGCATCCTGGGCCTTTCATGAGCCTGGTGCCCATCCCCAGCGCCGAACGCCTGTCGCAGGCCCGCGTACTGGTAGTGGGCGATGCCATGCTGGACCGCTACTGGTTCGGCGGCGTCGACCGTGTATCGCCCGAAGCGCCGGTGCCCGTGGTGCGTGTCACGCGCGAAGAAAACCGCCTGGGCGGCGCGGCCAACGTGGCCATGAACGTGGCCACCCTGGGCGCGCAGTGCACCTTGCTGACCGTGGTGGGCGACGACGCCCCCGGCCGCAGCCTGCGAGAACTGCTGGAACAGCAAGGCATACGCGCCGTGCTGGGCACCGATGCTCAACTGCAGACGGTCGTCAAGCTGCGTGTCATCGGCCGTTCGCAGCAGCTGCTGCGCATCGACTTTGAAAACAAGCCCGACCACGAAGTGCTGCAGTCCATGCTGGCCGACTATGACCGCCTGCTGCCGGAACACGACCTGGTGCTGATGTCCGACTACGGCAAGGGTGGCCTGACCCACGTGGGTCAGATGATCGAACGCGCACGCGCCGCCGGCAAGCCGGTCCTGGTGGACCCCAAGGGCAGTGATTTCAGCCGCTATGCCGGCGCCACTGCCATCACACCCAACCGCAGCGAACTGACGCAAGTGGTGGGTGCCTGGGGCAGCGAAGAACAATTGCAGCAGCGCGCCAACGGCCTGCGCACGGAACTGAAGCTGCAGGGCCTGCTGCTGACGCGGTCCGAGGAAGGCATCAGCCTGTTCGACGACGGCGGCCACCTGAACCTGCCGACGCAGGCGCACGAGGTCTACGACGTCACCGGCGCCGGTGACACCGTCATCGGCACCCTGGCCGCGCTGATGGCCGCCGGCATGAGCCTGCGCGACGCCGCGCCGCATGCCAACCGCGCCGCGGGCATCGTGGTGTCGCGCTTCGGCACGGCAGCGGTGCGGCACGCTGAGCTGGCGGGATGAGTTCAGCCGACGCGGGCAACCTGCTGCGCAAGCTGCTGCAGCGTGGTGACCAGGCCGCCATCGCGCAGTTGCCTCGCCCCATGGTCTTCACCAACGGCGTGTTCGACATCCTGCACCGCGGCCACGTCAGTTACCTGGTCGCCGCGCGTGCGCTGGGTGCCAGCCTGGTGGTGGGTCTGAACAGCGATGCGTCAGCCCGCGGCCTGGGCAAGGGCCCGGACCGGCCGCTCAACCGTGAACGGGACCGCGCCTGCGTGCTGGGTGCGCTGGAAGCGGTCAGCGCCGTGCTGCTGTTTGACGAGCACACGCCGGTCGAACTGCTGGCTGAAGTCCGGCCCGACGTCTACGTCAAGGGTGGCGACTACGACATGGAGCAGCTGGCCGAAACCCCTCTGGTTCGCAGCTGGGGCGGCCGCTCGCTGGCCCTGCCGTTTGTCGACGGCTACTCCACCACCGCACTGGTCAAGCGCATCACCGCAGGCGGCGCGCGCGGATGACACTCACGAAGCACACGAGCCTGCGGCCCGCCGCCTTCCTGGACCGCGACGGCGTGCTCAATGAAGACCTGGGCTATGTGCACCGCGTGGCGGACTTCCACTGGTTGCCCGGCGCGGTATTAGCCTGCAAGAGTCTGCAGGATGCCGGCTATGCGCTGGTGGTGGTGACCAACCAGTCCGGCGTGGCGCGTGGCCTGTACACGCTGGCTGAAGTGGACACACTGCACGCCCACCTGCGGCAAGAACTGGCCGCTGCCGGCGTCACGCTGGCCGGCGTCTACGCCTGCCCGCACCACCCGGAAGCGACGC
Organism: Betaproteobacteria bacterium; assembly: GCA_031411215.1. Lineage (GTDB taxonomy): Bacteria > Pseudomonadota > Gammaproteobacteria > Burkholderiales > Burkholderiaceae_C > Rubrivivax. The sequence goes on along the minus strand of JANOAM010000011.1, from coordinate 10,725 downwards.
TGGACGCCTACCGACTCGACTGCGATTGCCGCAAGCCGCGGCCCGGCATGCTGATGCAGGCCATCCAGGAACACGGCCTGGACCCGGCACGCTCTGTCCTGTTCGGTGACCGGGCCAGTGACCTGCAAGCCGGCGCTGCAGCCGGTGTGCCACGCTGCTTCCTCGTCGGAGAAGGCCAGCCACTGCCGGACCTGGCCAGCGCCGTGAACCAGTTGCTGGCAAACCCTGGATGAGCACCGCCCGCAAGCCGCTTGTCGCGCGCATCCGCAACTGGGTGGGCGACGTGATCCTGGGCCTGCCCGGCCTGCAATTGATCGAATCCAAGGGCTACGAGCTGCACTTGGTGGCCCGCGGCAAGTGGGCTCCTTCGCTGCTGGCTGGCTACGGCTGGCCCGTCCATGTGCAGCCCCCCGGCCTGCGCGACAAGGTTGCGCAGCTGCGCCAGCTTCGTCAGGACCTGGCCCGCCAGGACCCCGGTTTCACGCGGCGTGAAAACGCCTTCCTGCTGCCGGTGTCCTTCTCCGCGGCGCTGGAGATGCGGCTGGCGGGCCTGAAGCCCGTGGGCGTGGGCAAGGAAGGCCGGTCCCTGCTGCTCACGCGCGCCGAGCCCTGGGCCGAGACCGGGCACGAGCTGGAACGCTACTGGGACATCGCCTGCCGCTTTGCCCACCACAGCGGGCCCGCACCGCGTGACATCGGTTTCCGTGTGCTGCCGGCCAAGGCCGAGGAAGCCACGCGCCTGCTGGCTGCGCAGGGCGTCACAGGAGGCTTCGTGATGATCTGCCCCTTCGCTGGCGGCAAGGCCGCTACCGCCGACAAGGCCGACAAGAAATGGCCCGGCTTTCAGGACTTCACGGCGCGCGGGCAAGCCGAACTGGGCCTGCCGCTGGTGGTCTACCCCGGCCCGGGCGAACACGAGGCGGCGCGACAGATCTACCCCGCCGCGCTGATGCTGGACGGCGCCGACCTGGCCACCTACGCGGCGTTGCTGCAGCGTGCGTCCCTGGTCGTCGCCAACGACACGGGCCCCGGCCACGTCGCGGCCGCGCTGGGCCGGCCGCTGATCAGCCTGCTGGGCCCAACCGACCCGGCGCGCTGGGCGCCTTGGGGGCCTAACGTGCATGTGTTGCAGCATCCACGCCAGGGTCTGCAGACGGTGTGGCCGACGGCCGATGAGGTTTTCGCCTTGGCCCGCCAACTGCTCCATCCATGAACGAACGCCAGGTCCTTATCAGCCTGGGCAATGTCGGCGGTGTGCATGACGGTCTGGGCGAGTTTTCCCAGCAGATCGGCCAGCGCATCGCGGCCGCGGCACCGGCCTGGCGTGAGCAGCACGGCATCCGCTTCCACTTCCACCTGCGCGACAAGCTCTTCGGCCTGTTTGGCGATGAGGTCGGGTACCTGGGCGTCAACCGCTGGCAGCAGTGGCATGCGGCCATCGCGGGTGATTGGGCTTTGTGGCATTCGCTGCACCAGTTGAACCGCAGCAGGCCACCTGAAACAGCCGGCGTGCGCGTGGTCACCGTGCACGACCTCAGCTACCAGTACGGCCGCAACGCCTTCAGCACCTGGCGCCACCACCGCCGCGCGATGGCGCTGATGTCGCGCACCGACGTGGTGGTCGCCATCAGCCGCTACACGGCCGAGGACGTGCGCCGTCATCTGCACTGGACCGGGCCGCTGGACGTGATCCTCAACGGCGCGCGCAGCTTCGTCGACGCGCCACGCGAGCCATTGCCGGGCTGGTCTGACCCACCCGCCAAGCCCTTCCTGTTCCACCTGAGCCGCATGAACCCGTCCAAGAACCCGGCTGCGCTGATCGCGCTGGCGCGGACCTGGCCGCAGATGCACTTCGTGTTGTGCGGGCCGTGCAACGACCACTCACGCCAGCTCAGCAGCGAGACGAAGCTGCCCAACGTCGAGTTCCACTTGGGCATCTCCGATGCGCAGAAGACCTGGGCCTACGCAAACTGCGCGGGTTTCCTGTTCCCTTCGCTGACCGAAGGTTTCGGCCTGCCGCCGATAGAAGCCATGCACTTCGGCAAGCCCTGCTTCCTGGCGCGACGCACCTGCCTGCCAGAAATCGGCGGCGACGCGGCCGACTACTTCGACAACTTCGACCCCACCAGCATGCAGCAGGTGGTGCAGCGAGGCCTCGCGCGCATGGACCAGCCTGGCCGCGCCGAGGCCATCCGCGCCCACGCCGCGCAGTTCAACTGGGACCGCGCGGCGGCCGAGTACCTGGCGCTCTACGCGCGGCTGCTGAAGCCGCCCATCGCGGCTGGTTGACCCCCGTCCTGGGGACCCGAAAGAGGGATGCCACAGAGGGCCCCCATGCAGCACCGCGCCGGGGGACAGACGCGCCCAGCTCACTTCCGAAGAATGGCCATCAGCCCGTTGCGAACCACCTGCAGCGGGCCAGCAACCCCAACCTTCAAGGAGTGACCACCATGATCTCGATCCGCAACTTCATCGCCCTGCTGGCCGCCGTCTTCGCGCTCAACGCGTTTGCAGCCGTCGATGTCAACAAGGCCAACCAGGCCGAACTGGAAACCGTCAAAGGCATTGGCCCGGGCCTGTCGGCCAAGATCCTCAAAGCCCGCGAGGCCGGCAGCTTCAAGGACTGGGGCGACCTGGTTGACCGCGTCAGCGGTGTCGGCCCGGGCAATGCGTCGCGCTTCTCGCAGGCCGGGCTGACCGTGGGCGGCGGTGCCTACGAGGGCCAACCCCCAGCGGCCAAGGCGAGCAAGACAGACAAGTCGGAGAAGACCGCCAAGGCGCCCAAGGCCCCGAAGGAAGGCAAGGAAGGCAAGGCCAGGAACAGCAGCAAGAGCGGCAGCAAGTCCGAGATGCCGGCCGCCTGAACTGGGGCTGCATCAAGGCAAGAGCAGGTCGGGCTCGCCAGGCACCGTGCGCCGGCGGCCCACTGCCATGCGGTCCCAGCCGAAAAAGCGCAGCACCTCGTCACGCCGCGCTTCGGTGTCGGCTTCGCCCAAGGCCATCAGTTCGCTGGTGAAGGGCGCTTCAAACAGCAGGTAGCTGGCCAGGGCCGAGCCGCGCGCCTGTTCACCTTGGCCCCCAACGCCCACTCCACGCAGCAGCGCGCGCACCGGTGCCGGCAGCGCACCCAGGTGCTTGGACGCCAGGTCGTCCAAACGCTGTGAAGGCGAGATCACCAGCACCTCCAGCGGCCGCAGCTGCGAATCCGCCAGCACCGATTCCGGCAGCAGGGCCAGCGTGCGGTTGATGCGCTTCATGCGTTCGATGTCCACCGCCAGCGCGTCAAGGAAAATGCTGGCCATGGCGTGGCCCGCGATCTGTGCCAGGCTGGGGTAGCCACCCGCGTCCAGCACGCGGCCCGTGGGTTCCTGCATGCGGCCGGCGCCTATCACCATCAAGCGCTGTGCCCCCAGGTGCACCGCGGGCGACAGCGGCGCGGTCTGGCGCATGGAGCCGTCACCGAACCAACCGGACTGGCCGTGCACGGTCAGCGGCGTGGCTGGGAACACGAAGGGAATGGCCGACGAGGCCAGCAGATGGCCCTGCGTCAGCGGGCCCTGCACGGCCAGACGCTGCGACCGCTGCCAGGGCTCGATGGGCTTGGCCGCGTCATAGAACGTCACGTGTTCACCCGACGTGTAGCTGGACGCCGTGACCGCCAGCGCGTGCAGGTGCCCGTCGGCAAACATGCGCGGCAGCCGGTCCAGCGGCACCATGTTCTCCAGCAGTTCGGCCAGTGGTGAGTTGTCCAGCAAAGACCGCGGCCGCGCGCGGCGCCAGCGGGCGATGACCCAGCCCACCGACAGCATGGTCAGCCACTGCGCGCCAGAGCGGATGACCCCCAGTGAGTCCGCACGGTAGACCTGGTCCGCGCTGAAGTGCTGCCAGACCTTGGCCAGCACCTCCACCGAGGCTTCAAAGCGGTCGGCATTGGCGGCGATGGCGCAAGCGTTGATGGCACCGGCCGAGGTGCCACAGATCACACCAAAAGGATTGCGCAAGCGTGCCGCAGGCCCCAGCGCTTCACGGCGCAAACGGGCCAGGGCGCGCAGCACGCCCACCTGGTAGGCGGCGCGAGCGCCACCGCCGCTCAGCACCAGGGCCGTGAGAGGCGTTTCGTACATGCGCCGGACTGTATCGCCCGGCGGCGGCGTCTGGCCCGGGTGTTAGTCCCGCTTGCCGTGGCCCTTGCCGTGGTCGTCGCCACGGCCGCGGTCGTCGTCATGCCCACGCCCTTTGCCGTGGCCCTTGTCTTTGTCCTTGTCCTTGCCCTTGCCCTTGGGGTGCACGTGGTCGTTGTACCAGCCGTCCTGCACGAAGTAGACCGGCACGCCACAGGCGTTGTAGCGATAGCAGTGTTTGCGCCAATCCTTCTGGTGGCCGGGCGGCACCCACAGGTAGACCGGTTGCGGTGGCGGAGACGGCGGCCGCACCACGCCAACCACCACCCGCGGCGGAGGTGGGGGCACGATGATCACCGGCGAAGGCAGCACCAATTGCGGCGTGGGGAAGCGGCCGATGTCGACGCGGCCGTAAACACCAGGCTGGCTGATCTGCACCGACACGCCCACCTCGGCTGCCTCTGCGGACACGACGGTGGCGGCCGCGAGCACCAGGGCAGCAGCGGCACGTAGAGCAGTGGACTTCATGAGGACTCCTGGTTTGTGGGGCATCAGCTTGTAACGCGCGAGGGACCCAAAACGATGTCCACCGACACAAAGGTTTTCAGTCGTAGACGATCTGCGCCAAGCCGTCATGCGTCAGGCTGCGCCAGCGGCCCAGGGCTTCGTCGCTGGGCCAGAAGCGGGCCGCCTCGCCCAGGTCCAGTTCGGCCACCGCACCCGGGCGCTGCAGCTTGAAGCGTATGGACAGGCCATGCACCAGCTCGCCATGCTCGCCACCTTCATCAATGCGGCTGCGTTTGGCCGGCCACAGGCGCAGCACGTCGGCCACGGGCGGCACGCCACCGTTCAGCGCCACGCTGAGGTAGCGGCCGAAACGCGCACGCGCCGCGGCCAGGTCCCACACCGCGGCCACGTTCAGCCGCAGGCCGCCACTGAACCGGTCCATCTGCAGCTTGCCCTGCACGATGAGCAACTGGTCTTCGGTCGCCAGTTCGCGCCGCTCTGCAAAGATCTCGTCGTTGGCCACGGCCTCGATGGCCTCGCTGCCGTCGTCCAGCTTGAAGATCACCACACGCCCACGCTGGCCGTTGACCACACGCGGGTCGGTCACGATGCCGGCCAGGAGCACGGGTTCCCGGTTGTCCACCACGTCGGCCACGGGCGTGCGGCAGAAACGGCGCACCTCGTCCTTCCAGGCATCGAACAGGTGGCCACTGAGGTAGAAACCCACTGCCGTCTTTTCCTGCACCAGACGTTCGTACACGGTCCAGGGCGGCACGTTCACCAGCGCCGGCTCCTGCGTGCTGCTGCCGTGGCTGTCGCCCATGTCAAACAGGCCCACCTGCAGCGCATTGGCCGTCTGCGTGTCGGCCCACTCGAAGGCCAGGCCCACGCTGGCCAGCAGCGCCGAGCGGCCCGCTTCCTTGTCCGGGTGCAGGCAGTCAAAGGCACCGGCCTTGATCAGCGCTTCCACGGCGCGCTTGTTGATGGACTTGCGGTCGACACGGGCGCAGAAGTCGAACAGGCTGTGGAAGGGCCCGCCGCCTTCTCCACCGCGGCCTTCGCGCGCGGCCACGATGGCTTCGATGGCGCCCTGCCCCGTGCCCTTCACCGCTGCCAGACCGTAGCGCACCACCTTGTCGGCCACCGGTTCGAAGCGTGAGGTGCCGGTGTTGATGTCCGGCGCCTCAAAGCGGATGCCGAACAGCTTGGCGTCGGCCAGCAGCACCTTCAGCTTGTCGGTGTTGTCGGCTTCTATCGTCATGTTGGCGGCATAGAACTCCGCCGTGCAGTGCACCTTGATCCAGGCCGTGTGGTAAGCCAGCACGGAATACGCGGCCGCATGGCTCTTGTTGAAGCCATAGCCCGCGAACTTCTCCATCAGGTCGAAGACTTCGTTGGCCTTGTCGGCACCGATGCCCTTGGCCGCCGCACCTTCCTGGAAAATGGTGCGCTGCCGCGCCATTTCTTCGGCATTCTTCTTGCCCATGGCCTTGCGCAGGATGTCCGCCCCACCCAGCGAGTAGCCGGCCAACACCTGCGCCGACAGCATCACCTGTTCCTGGTAGACGAAGATGCCGTAGGTCTCGTCCAGCACGGGCGCCAACAGCGGGTGCGGGAAGGCGATCTCCTCGCGGCCGTTCTTGCGTGCGCAGAAGCTCGGAATGTTCTCCATGGGCCCGGGCCGGAACATCGCGTTCAGCGCGATCAGGTCTTCCAGGCGTGTCGGCTTGGCCTCGCGCAGCATGCCCTGCATGCCACGGCTTTCAAACTGGAACACGGCTTCGGTCAGGCCGTCGGAAAACAGCTTGTAGACGCGCGCGTCGTCCAGCGGCAGGGCTTCGTAGTTGAAGTCGGCGCGGTCAGGCCTGCGGGCGCGTATGAAATCCTTGGCCAGTTCCAGGATGGTCAGCGTGGCAAGGCCCAGGAAGTCGAACTTCACCAGGCCGATGGCTTCGACGTCGTCCTTGTCGTACTGGCTCACCGCACTGTCGCTGCCCGGCTGTTGGTACAGAGGACAGAAGTCGGTGATCTTGCCGGGCGCGATGAGCACACCGCCCGCATGCATGCCGATGTTGCGCACCAGGCCTTCCACCCGCGTGGCCAGGGCCAGCAGCTCGGCCACTTCTTCTTCGGCCTTTTCGCGTTGCTCCAGCTCCGGCACTTCCTTGCGAACGTAGATGAGGCCGGGATCGGGTTGGTCCGGAAGCTGAGGCACCGGCGCCAGTGTGTAGGTCTTGCCCGGCAGCCCCGGCACCAGCTTGGCGACGCTGTCGACGTGTCCATAGCCCATGCCCAACACACGCCCCACGTCGCGCAGCGCAGCCTTGCTGGCCATGGTGCCGAAGGTGGCGATCTGGCTCACGGCATCACGGCCGTACTTGTCCTTGACGTATTCGATGACACGGTCGCGGTTGCCCTGGCAGAAGTCGATGTCGAAGTCGGGCATCGACACACGTTCCGGGTTCAGGAAGCGTTCGAACAGCAGGTTGTATTGCAGCGGGTCCAGGTCGGTGATGAAGAGCGAGTAGGCCACCAGCGAGCCCGCACCCGAACCCCGCCCGGGGCCGACGGGGCAGCCGTTTTCCTTGGCCCAGACGATGAAGTCCGACACGATCAGGAAGTAGCCCGGGAAGCCCATCTTGATGATGGTGAGCAGCTCGAATTCCAGCCGGTCCGCGTAGCGCTGGCGGTTGGCCTCGCGTTTGGCGGGGTCGGGGAACAGGGCCTCCAGGCGCTTCTCCAGGCCTTCCACCGACGCCTGGCGGAAATAGGTGTCGATGGGGACACGAACCCCATCCACCAGTGGCGTGGGGAAATCCGGCAACTGCGGCTTGCCCAGCACCAGCGTCAGGTTGCAGCGGCGCGCAATCTCCACCGTGTTCTGCACAGCGCTGGGGATGTCGGCAAACAGCGCCTCCATCTGCGCCTGGGTCTTGAAGTACTGCTCCGGCGTGAAGCGGCGGACACGTCGTGGGTTGGCCAGGGTCTCGCCTTCGGCGATGCAGACGCGGGCTTCGTGCGCATCAAAGTCGTCGCGTTCCAGGAACTGCACCGGGTGCGTGGCCACCACCGGCAGCTTCAGCCGCGCGGCCAGCGCCACGGCGGCGCGCACATGGGCTTCGTTGGTGGGCAACTGGGCGCGCTGCAGTTCCAGGTAGAAGCGGCCCGGAAACAGGCCCGACAGCTTCTGCGCGGTGGCGGCTGCGCGATCTGTCTCACCCGCCAGCAGGGCCTGGCCGACCGTGCCCAGGTCCGCACCAGAAATCGCCAGCAGCCCGGCGCCACGCTCGGCCAGCCAGTCCCACTTCAACCAGGCCTGGTTGCGCTGCACGTTGCTGACCCAGCCGCGCGCCAGCAGTTCGCTCAGGTTGAGGTAACCGGTCTTGTCCTGCACCAGCAGCAGCAGGCGGCCGGGCAGCTTGTCGCCCGGCACGGGCTCCATCCACACGTCCGCGCCGATCAGCGGCTTGACACCCTTGCCGCGGCAGGCCTTGTAGTGCTTGACCGTGCCGAAGAGGTTGCTGAGGTCGGTGATGGCCAGCGCCACCTGGCCGTCGGCACGGGCTGCGGCGGCGGCAGCGTCTATGCGCAGCATGCCGTCGACGACGGAGTATTCGGTGTGGGTGCGCAGGTGAACGAAGGCCATCGGCGCATTCTAGGGAGACCGCCTGGCCAAAGCCTTGGGTCACAAGGTCACTGCCCTGTGCTACTGCCCGTATTCCCAGTCCCAGGGAACCCCCGTCCTCCCGAGAACAAGCTCTACCAGCTTGGGGAAGATGGCCTCGGCGCGAACATCGTTGGACAACAAGACAGCGCAGCTGCGGCTCGCCTCTAGGCAGACCCATGTGTTGCCCGTGCTGTCGTTGTGCCCGCCCTTGAAGAACCCACGTCCTTGCGGGCCGTCGAAGACCACAACGCCCAGGCCCGCCGCAAGATCCTTGCGCCGTTCGGCAAGCGGCAGTTCAGCAGCCAATGTCGGGAATTGCCGCGCGGTCGTGATGGGCCACTGCGCCCGCGTCATTTCAGTCCGTGACGCGCCTGACAGCCCCTCCCCTGCCACGAAAGCAGCCGCAAATTTGGCAAAGTCCTCGATGGAGGTGTCCATGGAACCTGCCGCTGCTACCCTGCTCCGCTTGTCGTGCGGCACCAGCGTGCCGTCGATGCTGTAGCCCTCAGCAACGTTGGCGGCGAACTCGGACCGCCAGGTCAGGCTGGTGCTCTTCATCCCGAAGCGGTCGAAGACGCGGCGCTGCACCTCTTGCCCCACATCGATGCGAAGGCCGACTTCAAGCACGAACTGCAACAGCATCAAGCCCTCGCCTGAGTACGCGTAGCGCGATCCCGGCTCAAAATGAAATCGCAGTTTCCTGTCGGGTTCGAGCCAGGCGAAATTCGCGAAACCGGAGCGATGGCTGAGCAGGATGCGAGGGGTCAGTTTTCGCCAGCGCTCATCACCTTCCAGGTCACGCCACCGCGCATAGCCCCGACCACTGGAATACGTCGGAAGTGGCCTGGGAAGATAGGCCTCGATTGACGTGTCCAGATCCAGCCGACCTTCATCGACCAGTTGCATGACGGTGTAGGCAAACACCGCCTTCGTGAGCGAAGCGCCATACATGACGCTGTTCACCAACAGCGGCTCGCCCCAGTCGTTACGCCTGCCGAACGACTTGATATAGGTGACCCGGCCGTCTCTGATCACCGCGACTCCAAGCCCGTTGACCTGCGCGGTCTCCATGACTTGTCGAATCTCGGCGTCCAACCCCTCCGGTGCGGGAGCTGCCGCCGACAGCCACTGGGCCGCCGCCAGCGCAAGGCCCAGGGCGACCCTGCAGATTTGCGCTTTCGTCACTGCAGGCACGCCACGCGCTAGCCCTTGGACTTCCAGACGAAAGGGAATAGCAACTGCTTCCAGAAGCCTTCAGGCACGTAGTCCCCCACCACACCATAGTGCTCAGGCCACTTGCGGTCGCTCTGCACCGCCGTGCCGAAGAAGTGGTCCAGGAAGGCGAAGTGCGCGGCGTAGTTGCGGTCGATCGCCTCGTCGTCCTGGCTGTGGTGCCAGTGGTGGAAGTTGGGCGTGACGACCACGTAGCGAAGCGGCCCCAGGCGCACGCTGACGTTGGCGTGGTTGAACACCGCCTGGAAGCCGACGACGACGATGTAGGCGTCGATCACGTTCTTCGAAAATCCCAGCACGAAGATCGGGGCCAGCACCAGGGTGCGCGTGATGATCAGCTCCAGCACATGCTGGCGTGAACCCGCCATCCAGTCCATGTGCTTGGCGCTGTGGTGCACGGCGTGCAGGCGCCACAGCACCGGTACCTCGTGGTAGGCGCGGTGGGTCCAGTACTGCACCAGGTCGGCCACCAGGATGATCAAAAACAGCGCCACCGGAAAAGGCAGGTCGCGCACCCAGGCCTGCACACCGTCCTTGGCGGCCCAGCCGAAGAGTTTGTGCACCAGCAGGTTCACCGCCAGCAGCACAAAACCCACCAGCATGTGGTTGACGATGAAGTGGTGGAAGTCGGTCTGCCAGGCGGGGCGGAACACCGGCTGGTCCCGGCGCAGCGGGAACAGCTTTTCCACGAAGACAAAGATGAGCGAACTGCCCAGCAAGTCCAGGATGAACCAGTCCAGGCCGATGTAGGGCGTGTGGTCCGGGAAGTTCGGGTCCACGTCCACCTTGTGGCCACCCAGCGCCAGGGTCAGGCCCACCAGCACGAAGGCGCCCACCGACAGCCAGCGTGCGCGTGCCGTGACCATGTTGAAGAGGGCCAGGCCACCCGCGATCACCAGCGACCAGTACATCAGCACCCGCATCACGTCCACGTTGTAGCTCTGGCGCAGCTGCGGTGTCGTCAGGTACTGCGGGAAGTGAAAGGCCAGCACGCCCAGGAAACACAGGATGGCCAGCGAGAAGGCGATCACGCCCGACACCAGGCCGTGGCCGCGCCGCAGTTCCCCGTGTGATTCGGTCAGTTGGTTGAACTTGTCCAGCATGCGTACCACTCCACTCAAAACATCGGCGCGATTATGGTTGCCTAGAATCCCGCTGTGAGCGCCATAGCCGTCATCGCTGCCTACCGGTTCGTGG
>JANOAM010000010.1:0-3499 GCA_031411215.1 Betaproteobacteria bacterium | reverse complement strand
CGACCGGTCGCGCTGGGTGCTGGCCACCAAGCTGGCCAACCCGGTAGGCAACGAGCCCAACGACCGCGGAACCTCACGGCGCTGGATGCTGCGCGCCGTCGAAGGCAGCCTGACGCGCCTGGGCACGGACTGGATAGACCTCTACTACCTGCACCGCGACGACGAATCCACGCCCATGGAGGAAACGGTGCACACCATGGGCCTGCTGATCCAGCAGGGCAAGGTGCTGCACTGGGGCCTGTCCAACTTCCGCGCCTGGCGGCTGGCGCGCATGGTGGAACTGGCGCGGCAGATGGGCGTGCCGCAGCCCATCGCCTTGCAGCCGCCTTACAGCGCGGTCACCCGCGGCATTGAAGTCGAACTGCTGCCCGCCTGCGCCCATTACGGCCTGGGCGCCGTCACCTACAGCCCGCTGGCGCGCGGCGTGCTGAGTGGCAAGTACCGGCCCGGCGAAGAGCCGCCTGCCGGCAGCCGCGCCGCACGTGGCGACCAGCGCCTGATCCAGACCGAATGGCGGCCCGAGTCCATTGCCCTGTCGCAGGCCTTTGCGCTGCACGCGGCCGCGCGGGGCCTGAGCCCTTCGCAGCTGGCGGTGGCCTGGGTGCTGCACAACCGGCTGGTGACCGGCGTGATCGCCGGGCCGCGCACGCTGGCGCAATGGCAGGACTACCTGGCCGCGCTGCAGGTCACGGTCACGGCCGAAGACGAAGCCTGGGTCGACGCCCGCGTGCCGCCCGGCCACGCATCGACCTTCGGCTACACGGACCCCATCTACCCCGTCGCCGGACGCAAGGTCTGTTGAGGCTCAGTCCACGGCCTTGTCCAGGGCCGTGCGCACCGCGCGCGCCAGGTCCGGCCGACGGTAGGGTTTGGGCAGCAGTTGCACGCCCGCATCCAGGCGGCCGTGGTGAACGATGGCGTTCTCCGTGTAGCCGGATGCGAAGAGCACCCGCAGCCCGGGCCGCAGCGCACGTGCCGCATCCGCCAACTCGCGGCCCGACATGCCGGGCATCACCACGTCGGTGAACAGCAGGTCGACTCGGCGGCCGCTGCGCAGCAGCTCCAGCGCGTCCGCTCCGCTGGCCGCCTCCAGCACCTGGTAGCCCATCGCACGCAGCTCCAGACACGCCAGCATGCGCACCGGTTCGTCGTCTTCCACCACCAGCAACTGCTCACCGGACCCACGCGGCTCCGGTTCGGGAACGGGCCTCGCGGCTTCGGGCAGGTCTTCCGTGTCGCGGGGCAGGTAGACCTTGATCGTCGTCCCGTGCCCCAACTCCGAGTAGATGCTGACGTGGCCGGCCGATTGGCGGGCAAAGCCGTAGACCATCGCCAAGCCGAGGCCGGTTCCCTTGCCCTTGTCCTTGGTGGTGAAAAACGGCTCGAAGACCCGGTGCAGGTCCTTGGGGTCGATGCCGACACCGGTGTCCGATACCGCCAGCATCGTGTAGTCGCCAGGCACCACGTCGGCGTGCTGGTCGGCATACGCCTGGTCCAGCGTGGTGTTGGCCGTCTCCAATGTCAGCTGGCCCCCGGTCACCATGGCATCACGCGCGTTGAGGCACAGGTTCAACAGGGCGTTCTCGAGTTGTGTCGGGTCGACCATCGTCGGCCACAGGTCCTCGGCCGGCAGGAAGCGGACCTCGATGTGTTCACCCAGGGTGCGTCTCAGCATCGGGTCCAGCGTGGCCACGAGCCGGTTCACGTCCACCTTGCTGGGCGCCAGCGGTTGCTTGCGTGCGAAGGCCAGCAGCTGTTGGGTGAGCACAGCACCCCGTTCCGCCGCACGGGTCAGCATCTCCAGCGCCTGGCGTCTCCTGGGCTCGTCCAAACCACCACCGGCCAGCAGGTCCGCGTTGCCCAGCACCACGGTCAACAGGTTGTTGAAGTCGTGGGCCACACCACCGGTGAGCTGGCCCACGGCTTCCAGGCGCTGTGACCGCTGCAGCCGCTCGTTCAGCCGATCGATATCGGCGCGCTGCGCCTGGAGCGCCTGCGCTGCGTGGTTGAAGGCGGCGGCCAGCTCGCCGATCTCGCCTGTCGGCAGGGGACCATCGACACGCGCCGCCAGGTCACCCCCGGCAAGGCGCCCGGCCATCGCCGTCATGCGGGCGATCGGGCGCCGGATCGAACGCTCAGCCATCAGCCACAGCCCCAGGAACAGGGCCACCGCCAGCCCGCCGTAGAGCACGGCCACGCCGCGCAGACGCTGGACGGCCGCGGCAAGGAATGCGTCTTCTGGCGTGCCGACCAGCACCCGCAGGCCGGCATCGGCCAAGCCCGCCGTGTCCGCACGCGCCCAGGTGTACGTCGGGCCGTCCGGCATGGTGATCAGGGCGGTTGCCGCGGTGCGCGCAGCCAGTCCGAACTGCCCGAGCGTGCTGTCGGCCGCCGAGGTGCCGCGTTTGAAGCCTGCGCCTTGCTCAGGCCAGGTGAACAGCACCAAGCCCTTGTCGTCCAGCAACAGCAAGCGCTGTGCTGCGGGCGTGGTGTTGTCGTCCGGGGTCAACACCTGGGCCAGGTCCAGCGACGCCAGCAGCACAAAGCGCAATTCGCCGTCGGGCTTGCGCACGGGGTAAGCCACCTGCATCACTGCGCGGCCGGTAAGGCGACCGAAGACGGGCTCCAGCACGACACCTTCACGCGTGCCGAGCGAGCGGCGGAAATAGGCACGGTCATTGAGATCGAGCTCGCGGCGCGTGTTGAGTGAATCGCAGAACAACCGGCCATTGGGGTTGATCGTCAGAATGCCGGTGTACTGCGGATGCGCCTCGCGCACCTCGGACAGAAATGCGGAACAGGCGTCACGGTCCTGCCCCGCCAGGTCGCTGGCGCGGGCCAGGCCGAACTGCAGCTGCTTGGTGGCCAGGATGCGCTGCCGCAGTTCCTGCACACGGTCATGCGCAAAGGCCAGCAGGCGCTGGCGATCGGCCACCAGCCCGATCTGGCGCTCTTCCTGGAACCGAAGCAATGCCAGCAGGGCCGGCACGGCCGAAGCCAGCAGCGCGATCAGCAGCAATCGAGCACGGATGGTCAAGAAACGGCCCCCATCGGCGCAACGTGTCGCGCGCCCCGCCGGGATCCCGCACGAACGGACCCTGCTTTCGGACCATCATAAGCTGCACCGGCAACCCGGAGCCGGCGCCTGGGTCGTCAGTAGGTAGCCCGTCCGCCGGTGATGTCGAAGACGGCGCCGGTGCTGAAGGAACAGTCCTCGCTGGACAGCCAGGCGACCATGGCTGCAATTTCCTCCACCTCCAGGAAGCGCCCCATCGGGATCTTGCCCAGCATGTAGTCGATGTGCTGCTGCGTCATCTGGTCGAACATCGCCGTCTTGGCCACGGCCGGCGTGATGGCGTTGACCAGCACGCCCTTGGTCGCCACTTCCTTGGCCAGGCTCTTGGTCAGCGCGATCAGCCCCGCCTTGCTGGCGCTGTAGTGGCTGGCGTTGGGGTTGCCTTCCTTGCCGGCCACGCTGGCGATGTTGACGATGCGGCCG
>JANOAM010000009.1:0-4524 GCA_031411215.1 Betaproteobacteria bacterium | reverse complement strand
TGGCTGGCGCGCAAGTTCAACGTCAAGCTGTGGATGTCGCGGCTGGAATACCTGACCTGCCGCGTGATGGTGTCCGACACCGGGCGCGAGGCGCCCGAAGACGCCATCCTCTTCTTCCGCACGGCGGGCTGGGGCGACCCGGCCATCGAGGCCTACCGCGCGCGCTTCGGCAACTTCGGCCAGTTCATCCACCGGCTGCCGGACAGCTACCGCCGCCTGCAGGATGGCGACGAGATCCTCATCGGTGCGCACCGTTGGCACGTGGTGGTGGGCAACGGCCATTCGCCAGAGCACGCGTGCCTGTACTGCCCGGAACTGAAGGTGCTGGTCTCGGGCGACCAGGTGCTGCCGCGCATCTCGTCCAACGTGTCCGTGCACCCCACGGAACCCGAGGCCGACCCGATGTCCGACTGGCTCAACTCGCTGGCCAAGCTGAAGCGCCTGATCCCCGACGACGTGCTGGTGCTGCCCGCGCATGGCGACGCCTTCCGCGGCCTGCACGCACGCATCGATTCGCTGCAGCGCGGCCAGGAGGTGGCCTTCACGCGCCTGCGCCGCAGCCTGCAGGAGCCCAAGCGCGCGGTGGACGTGTTCAGCGCCCTTTTCGGCCGCGCCATCACGCAGGCCGACGAGCACCTGCTGGGCATGGCCACGGGTGAGGCCGTGGCCTGCCTGAACCATCTCATGCGCCGCGGCGAGGTCCTGCGCGAGCTGGATGCCGGTGGCGTCGCCTGGTACCGCGCAGCTTCCGTGACGTGAACGAGATCCAGCGCATCCAGCCGCCGGACCTGCCGCAGCCGGGCGGCCACTACAGCCACGGCACGGTGGCCAACGGTTTCGTGTTCGTGTCGGGGCAACTGCCCGTGACACCCAGCGGTGAACGCCTGGTGAACGCGTCCTTCGACGTGCAGGCGCGCCAGGTGCTGGCCAATGTGCAGGCGGTGCTGAAGGCGGCCGGCAGCAGCATCGACCGCCTGGTGCAGGTGCGTGTCTACGTGGCCAGCGTGGAGCACTGGCCGGCCTTCAACGTCGTGTATGCCGAGTGGGCAGGCAGCTCGCGCCCGGCGCGAGCGGTGGTGCCCACAGGCCCGCTGCACCACGGGCTGCTGGTGGAAGTGGAAGCCGTCGCCCTGGCGCCTTGAGCTTGTCGGGCGGGGCCGGCCCGGGCCTCACGGCACCGGGTCGCCAATCTCCAGCGCCACGCCCTTGGCATTGACGGCCACGGGGGCGCTCAGCGCCTGCAGGTCACCCGCGCTGGGCATGGCGTTGCCGGTGCGGCTGATGCGGGCACCGACGATCACCTGCTGCGCGCTGGACAGGCGTGCCGCCGGGCTCATGGCCAGGCTGTCGTCCAGCGTGAAGTCCAGCGGCAGGTCGCTGACCTTCTTCTTCAGGATGGCCAGCGGCATGCGTGAACCACTGGGCGCGCGGGCGAAGATGAAGACCGTGTCTTCGGGGCCGACCTTGTCCTTCAGGCCCGCGCGCAGCGTGACACGGCCGCGGATGGACGCTGCGCTGGTGGCTGTGGACGCGGTGTCCGCTGGCGCTGGCGCTGGTGTGGCGGCAGGCGCGGCGCCCATCGCGGCAGCGGCCGTTGGCAAGCCCGCGCGCTGCCGCGCTTCGTCCAGTGCACCGGCCAGTTGTTGCCCATAGCTGCTGCTGGGGCCGGTCACCGCCATGGCCTGTTCCCAGTAGGTGACGGCCATCTTGAAGTCGTTGTGGTTGAAGGCCGCGGTGCCGGCCAGGGCCAGGGCCTTGACGTTGCGCGGGTCCAGTTTCAGCGCTTGCAGGATCAGACGTTCGGGCTCGCCTTCCAGCGTCTGGCCATTGGCCATGGCCGTGGCGTCGGCCAGGTCGGCCACGGCCTGCGCGTCCTGCGGCTTCAGGGCCACCAGGCGCTGGTAGGCCTTCACGGCGTCTGCGTAGCGGCCCATCACGCCATAGGAGCGCGCCATCATCAGCCAGCCTTCGGCGTCGTCGGGCTGGGTCTTCAGGCGCGCTTCCAGCTGGGCCACCATGGCCTGCACCTGGGCCTGTTGCTCGGCGGGTGAAGCAGCGGCCAATTCGCCTGCTGCGCCGCGTTCGCCGGGGCTCACGTGCCAGCCGGCGCGGTTGCCCATGAAGGCGTAGCCGGCCAAGCCAAAAGCCAGCACGAAGACGCTGACGGCCAGCACCAGGCGGCGCGGTGCGCGCGCCTTGGGCTCTGCGGTTTCGGCCGCGACCGGCGTGGCGGTGGTCTGCGCCTGACCCGTCACCAGCTTCAGGATCTGCAGTTCCAGATCGGCGCGTGATTGTTTGGCGCTGTCGCCGGTGATCACACCTTCGGCGATCAGCGCGTCCAGTTGCGCGAGCTGCGCCTTGAGCTTATCGAGCGGGGCCGGCTTGGGGGTCGTCATCAGGGGTGTCTGGGGTATCGGGATCGAAGGCTTCGGGGCGGGCGCGCTGGCGCGCACGCAGGGTCAGGAACAGCGCGAGCAGCGCACCCATCAACAGCAGCGGTGGGCCCACCCACAGCAGCGCGGTCGTGGGCTTGAAGGGCGGCTTGTAGAGCACAAAGTCGCCGTAGCGCTGGGTCATGTAGTCGCGCACCTGGTCCGTGCTCTGACCCTTGCCCAGCATGTCGCGTATCTGGTTGCGCAGGTCCACGGCCAGGTCGGCATGGGAATCGGCGATGGTCTGGTTCTGGCAGACCAGGCAGCGCAGTTCGGCGG
This sequence comes from Betaproteobacteria bacterium, assembly GCA_031411215.1. Taxonomy (GTDB): domain Bacteria; phylum Pseudomonadota; class Gammaproteobacteria; order Burkholderiales; family Burkholderiaceae_C; genus Rubrivivax. The sequence continues at coordinate 1,813 of JANOAM010000009.1, read as the reverse complement.
CCAGCGCCATCACACGCGCTTCCAGCACCGCGTCGCTGGCCACGGGCACGGCGTCCTTGGCGTGAACCGGTGCCAGTGCGGCAGCCAGCACCAGGGTGCACAGCAGGCGCCTAACCATTCAATTGCCTCAACAAGGGTTCGATCTTGTCGCGCAGAACCTCGGGTGTGATCGGCCCGACATGCTTGAAGCGCACGACACCCTGCTTGTCGATCACAAAGGTCTCGGGCACGCCGTAGACGCCGTAGTCGATGCCAATGCGGCCGTCGGCGTCGGTCAGCGACTGCGCATAGGGGTTGCCCAGCTGTTGCAGCCATTTCTGCGCGGCGGCCGGTTGGTCCTTGTAGTTGAGGCCGTAGATGGCCACCGGCGACTTCGGCGCATAGGCCACCCAGATGGGGTGCTCGTCACGGCAGGGCGCGCACCAGCTGGCCCAGACGTTCAGCACCCAGGGCTTGCCCAGCAGTGACTCACGGGTGATGCGCGTGGCAGGTTCGGCCAGCAAGGGTGCATTGAACGCAGGCGCGGGCTTGCCGATCAAGGGGCTGGGCACTTCGCGCGGGTTCAGTTTCAGGCCCACGGCCAGGAAGGCCACCAGCACCAGGAAGCCCACCAGGGGCCAGATGAAACGGTTCACGCGGTGACTTCCTGTGTAGCCGCCGCTGCGGCGGTCTTGCGCACGCGGTAGCGACGGTCGCTCATCGCGAGCACACCACCCGCCATCATCAGCAGGCAGCCGCTCCAGATCCACACGATGAAGGGTTTGTGCTGCACCCGCACGATCCATTCCCCGCTGGGCAGCTGTTCGCCCATGGAGATGTAGAGGTCGCGCACCACGTTGCTGTCCACCGCGGCTTCGGTCATCGGGTTCTGCTGCACGCGGTAGATGCGTTTTTCGGGCTGCAGGGTGGCGATCAGTGTGCTGCCACGGCTGACTTCGATCTGCGCGCGCATGGCCACGTAGTTGGGGCCTTGCACTTCGCGCAGGCCGGTCATCTTGAAGGCATAACCGCCGATCTCGGTGGTGTCGCCCGGGCCCATCTTGACGTCGCGTTCGGCTTCATAGGTCTTGACCATGGCCACGCCAAAGGCGAACACCGCCACGCCCAGGTGCGCGGCCATCATGCCCCACAGGGCCAGCGGCACCTGGCCGGCGCGGTGGCCGACCTGACCCAGCGTTCCACCGGCCGGCAGCAGGCGGCCCTTGAGTTCGATGCCCACACTGAAGGTGATCCAGAAGGCCATCATCAGGCCGCCCGTGGTGGCGGGGGAGATGCGGCCTTCGACCCAGCCCACCAGCAGGGCTGCGGCCAGCGACAGCACCAGGGCCGGGCTGAGGCGTTTGACCAGCGGCCCGAGTTCGTCGTTCTTCCAGCGGGTCAGCGGGCCTATGCCCATCACCAGCACCAGCGGCGCCATCAGCAGCGCAAACACGGTGTCGAAGTAGGGCGGGCCGACGCTGATCTTGCCCAGGCCCATGGCGTCCAGGAACAGCGGGTACAGCGTGCCCAGCAACACCGCGCCGCAGGCCACGGCCAGCATCATGTTGTTGACCAGCAGCAGCGATTCACGCGAGAACAGGCCGAAGCGCTGGCCCAGGCCCACCTTGGGCGCACGCCAGGCAAACAGCGCCAGCGATCCGCCGATGGTGATGACGAGGAAGGCCAGGATGAAGAGGCCGCGCTTGGGATCGGTGGCGAAGGCATGCACCGAACTCAACACGCCCGAGCGGACCAGGAAGGTGCCCAGCAGCGACAGCGAGAAGGCCATGATGGACAGCCACACCGTCCACACCTTGAAGCCGCCGCGTTTTTC
>JANOAM010000008.1:0-9045 GCA_031411215.1 Betaproteobacteria bacterium | reverse complement strand
CGAACTGGGCGGCAGCATCAGCGTGGACAGCACGCCGGGCCAGGGCACGACGATCACCGTGTTGCTGCCCCTCTTTGAGCTGAGCCACGGCTCCGACCTGCTGAGCGCGGGCAACCGATGAGCGCAGCCGACACCCCCTTGCTGATCGTAGAAGACGACCTCGCCCTGCAGAAGCAGATCAAGTGGACGCTGGACCGCTTTGAGTCCGTGACTGCCAGCGACCGCGAAAGTGCACTGATCCAGGTGCGGCGCCACCAGCCGGCCGTGGTGACGATGGACCTGGGCCTGCCGCCCGACCCGGACTCCGTGTCCGAAGGCTTCAAGCTGCTGCAGCAGATCCTGGACATCGAACCGGCGACCAAGGTCATCGTGCTCACGGGGCAGAACGACCAGGCCAACGCCCTGCGCGCCGTGGCCCTGGGTGCCTACGACTTCCTGGCCAAGCCCTTTGAGCCCGACGTGCTCAACCTGACGGTCGAACGCGCCTGTCGCCTGGCCGAACTGCAGGCCGAAAACCGCCGCCTGCAGGCGCTGCACCAGCCCGACGCGCTGTCCGGCCTGATCACGCGGGACGCCGAGATGATGCGCATCAGCCGCACCGTGGAACGGGTCTCCAGCAGCGACGCCACCGTGCTGTTGCTGGGCGAGAGCGGCACGGGCAAGGAAGTGCTGGCCCAGGGTCTGCACGTCGCCAGCAAGCGCACCGGCCGGTTCATCGCGATCAACTGCGCCGCCATTCCCGAAAACCTGCTGGAAAGCGAGCTCTTCGGCTACGAAAAGGGCGCCTTCACGGGCGCCGCCAAGACCACGCCCGGCAAGATCGAGACCGCCGACAAGGGCACGCTGATGCTCGACGAAATCGGCGACCTGCCGCATTCCTTGCAGGCCAAGCTGCTGCGTTTCCTGCAGCAGCGCACGGTGGAACGGCTGGGCGGCCGCAGCGAGATCCCGGTGGATGTCCGCGTGGTCTGCGCCACCCACCAGGACCTGAAAAGCCTGATCGCCCAGAACAGGTTCCGCGAAGACTTGTACTACCGGCTCGCCGAGATCGTGGTGAACATCCCGCCGCTGCGCGCCCGCGCAGGTGATGCGGTGCTGCTGGCGCATGCGCTGCTGCGCCGCTTCGCACAGGAACAGCGCCGCGGCACGCTGCACTTCACCGACGATGCGGTCCAGGCCATCGAACAGCACAGCTGGCCCGGCAATGTGCGCGAGTTGATCAACGCCATCAAGCGCGCGTCCATCATGGCCGACGGCGACCGCCTGACCTGCGAAGACCTGGGTCTGCCCAACCCTTCGGCTGTCAGCGGGGACGCCGCGGACGGCTCTTCGGACCTGGACCTGCGCTCCGTGCGGGAAGCCGCCGAGCGCCAAGCCATCGTGGCCGCGCTGGCGCGCACCAATGGCAACATCGTGAAGGCCTCGGAGATGCTGGGCGTCAGCCGCCCCACGCTCTACGACCTGATGCGCAAGCTGTCCATCAAGCAAATCTGACACGCGCACACTGCCGCGAAAAACCCTTTCCCGAAAGTGGATTGAACATGGCCCTGCCCTCCCCCCCCTTCGCGCGCGTCGGTGCGAGCGTCGTACTGGCCGCAGCGCTGCTGACCGCTTGCGGCGGCAAGTCCGACGCCGACATGACCGCGTCGGCCAAGCAATTGCTCGAACAGAAAGACACCCAGGGCGCACTGATCCAGCTGAAGAACGTGCTGCAGAAGCAGCCCGACTCCACTGAAGCACGCCTGCTGATGGGCAAGACGCTGCTGGAACTGGGCGACCCGGTGGCCGCGCTGGTGGAGTTGAACAAGGCCCAGGAACTGCAGGCGCCCGAAGACGAGGTGGTGCCGCCGATCGCCCGTGCCATGGTGCTGCTGGGTGACGACGTCAAGCTGATCGCCCAGTACGGCAACACGCGCCTGAAGGACCCGGCCGCCGCGGCGGACCTCGCCACCTCGCTGGCCGTTGCCTACAGCGTACGGGGCGAGAAGGACAAGGCCTGGGGCTCGTTGAACCAGGCCCGGCAGGCGGCGCCCACGTACGCGCGGGCTATCGTGATGGAAGCGCGCCTGAAGGCTTCCGAAGGCGACATGGACGCAGCGCTCAAGCTGCTGGACGGCGTGCTCAGCCGTGAGCCCACCAACGATGGCGCCGGTGTCCTGAAGGGCGAGGTGCTGCTGCTGGGCAAGCAGGACCAGGCCGGCGCGCTGGACAGCTTCCGCAAGGTGCTGGCCGCCAACCCGAAGTCGGTGTCGGCCCACGTGTCGATCATCACCATCCTCAATGACCAGAAGAAGACCGACGAAGCACGCGCGCAATTCGAAGCGCTGAAAAAGGTCCAGCCCAACCACCCCGAGACCTTGTTCTATGTGGCGCAGTTTGCCTACCAGGACAAGGACTTCAAGACCACCAAGGAAGTGGCCGACCGCCTGCTCAAGGGCATGCCGGAAAGCCCGCGCGCGCTGGAATTGGCGGGTGCCGCGAGCTTCCGGCTCAAACGCTACCCGGAAGCCGAAGCCTCGCTGGCCAAGGCCCTGAAAAACGCCCCCGGGCTGCTGCTGTCGCGCCAGCTGCTGGCCCAGACCTACCTGCGCACGGGCCAGCCGCAGAAGACCATTGAGCTGCTGCGCCCGCTGGCCGAGGCCAAGAACCCGGACGCCACCGCGCTGGCGCTGACCGGTGAAGCCTGGCTGCAACTGGGCGACGCCAAGAAGTCCGACGCAGCCTATGCCCAGGCCGAGAAGGCGGCGCCCAACGACACCCGTGTGCGCACCTCCGTGGCCATGGCGCAGATTCTGCGCGGCAACAGCGCGGGTGCGGCGGTCCAGCTGGAAGCCATCGCGGCCGAAGACAAGAGCCCGCGCGCCGACGTGGCGCTCATCAGCGCCCGCCTGCGCCAGAACGACATCCCGGGCGCGCTGAAGGCCATCGACGGCCTGGAGAAGAAACTGCCCGACAAGGCGCTGGCCTACAACCTGCGTGGCCGCGTGCTGCTGCTCAAGCGCGACATCCCGGCCGCCACCAAAGCCTTCGAAACCGCGCTGGCCAAGGAGCCGGGCTACTTCCCGGCGGTGGCCAGCCTGGCGGCCATCGACCTGGACGCCGGCCGCCCGGACGCGGCCCGCAAACGCTTTGAAGAAGTCATCCAGGCCAATCCCAAGAGCTACCAGGCGCTGATGGCACTGGCCGAGTTGCAGGTGCGCACGGGCGGCGCGCAGGAAGAAGTCAACAAGCTGCTGCGCGCCGCCGTCAAGGCCAATGCGGGCGAAGCTGCACCGCACCTGGCGCTGATACGTGACCTGCTCAGCCGCGACCCGAAGGCGGCGCTCACAGCCGCCCGGGAAGCTGCGGCCGCGCTGCCCGGCAACACCGAAGTCCAGGACGCGCTGGGCCGCTCACAACTGGCCGCCAGCGACCCCGGCCAAGCGGTGGCCACCTACAAGGCACTGTCCGTGGCCCAACCGACCAACCCGGCCTGGCAGATGCGGCTGGGCGAGGCGCTGCTGTCCAACAAGGACGTGGAAGGGTCCAAGAGTGCGCTGCGCCGCGCCCTGGAGATCCGGCCTGACTTCACCGCCGCCCAGCGAGCCCTGGTGGGCATTGCCGTGCTGGAGAAGAAATACGCCGAAGGCCTGGCCATGGCGCGCGACATGCAGAAGAAGAGCCCCAAGGATTCCCTGGGCTTTTCGCTGGAAGGTGACATCCATGCCGGCCAGCGCAACTGGGACGGCGCTGTCGCGGCCTACCGCACGACCTTTGCCCTGGCCAAGAGCAACGACACGCTGGTGCGCCTGCACACCACCTTGCGGGCTGGCGGCAAGAAGGCCGATGCCGACAAGATGGCAGCCGACTGGCTGCGCGAGAAGCCCAAAGACGCGGCCTTCCGCTACTACCTGGGCGATGTGGCCATGACCGAGGGCAACTTCCCGGCTGCCGAGGCCCACTACCGCACGGTGTTGGAAGTGCAGCCCAAGAACGCGCTGGCCCTGAACAACATCGCCTGGCTGATGATGAAGCTGGGCAAGCCCGGTGGCCTGGCGTTGGCCCAGCAGGCCAATGACCTGTTGCCTGGCCGGCCGCAGATCATGGACACGCTGGCCATGGCGCTGGCCGCCGAAGGCAAGATGCCGCAGGCGCTGGAACTGCAGAAGAACGCCGTGCAGCGCTCGGGCGGTGACCCTTCGCTCAAGCTGACACTGGCCAAGATGCTGATCAAGGCCGGCGACAAGGCCTACGCACGCGCCGAACTGGAAGACCTGGCCAAACTGGGCGACCGCTTCCGCGAGCAGGCCGAAGTGGCCTCGCTGTTGAAGACACTCTGAAGCCGTCCATGGCCCAAGCCACGCGCCGCAGGCTGCTGGCACGGGGCGCGGCGGCGTGGCTGCTGCCGTGGCTCGTGCCGGCACGCGCAGACCTGCCCGCCGTCATCGCCGCCACACGGCCTTCAGTCGTGCCCGTGGGCACCTACAACGCGACCAGCAGCCCCCGCTTCGGCTTTCGCGGCACGGGTTTTGTAGTGGGCGATGGCAGTCTGGTGGTCACCAACTTCCACGTCCTGCCGCCGGCGGGTGAGACCGAAGGCGGCGCGGTGATGGTGGTGCTGGCCTCACGCAGCGAAAGCAGCTTGCGCCGGGCCGTGGTGGTGGCCACCGACCGGGCGCATGACCTGGCCTTGCTGAAGATCGAGGGCGCGCCCCTGACCCCGCTGCCGCTGGACGAGCCCGGCCTGGCACGGGAAGGCCAGTCGGTCGCGTTGATGGGTTTCCCCATTGGCGGCACGCTGGGGTTTGCGCCCGTGACCCACCGCGGCATCGTCGCGTCCATCACCACGGCGGCCTTGCCGGCGGCCACCGCACAGTCTCTGGACCCGCGCGCCATCGTGCGCCTGCGAGAAGGCAACTATGAGCTGCTGCAGCTGGACGCCACGGCCTACCCGGGCAACAGCGGCGGGCCGGTGCTGGACGCCGACAGCGGGCGTGTCATCGGTGTCGTCAACATGGTGCTGGTCAAGGCCGGGCGCGAGAGTGCGCTCAGCAACCCCACGGGCATCAGCTATGCGGTGCCGGTGCGGCATCTGCATGAGCTGATCAAGTCGGTCCGCTGAATCAGACTTTGTAGTAGTCCCGGTACCAGGCGACAAAACGACCGATGCCGCTGCGGATGTCGGTGGCCGGCGTGAAGCCCACCCAGTCACGCAGCGCGTCCACGTCGGCATAGGTGGCGGGCACGTCACCGTCCTGCAGCGGCAGCAGGTTCTTCTGCGCCTTCATGCCCAGGGCGTCCTCTATGCAGCCTATGAAGTCCAGCAGCGGCACCGGGTTGTGGTTGCCGATGTTGAAGACGCGGAACGGTGCATTGCTGGTGCCCGGGTCAGGCGTGTCGCTGGTGTAGGCCGGGTTGGGTTCGGCCACACGGTCCATGACGCGGATCACACCTTCGACGATGTCGTCCACGAAAGTGAAGTCACGCTGCATGTGGCCGTGGTTGAACACGTCAATGGGCCGGCCTTCCAGAATCGCCTTGGTGAACAGGAACAGGGCCATGTCGGGCCGGCCCCAGGGCCCGTACACCGTGAAGAAACGCAGCCCCGTGGTCGGCAGGCCGAACAGGTGGCTGTAGGTGTGGGCCATCAACTCGTTGGCCTTCTTGGTGGCGGCGTACATGCTGACCGGGTGGTCCACGCTGTCGTGTTCGCTGAACGGCATCTTGGTGTTGCCGCCGTAGACGCTGGAGCTGGACGCGTACACCAGGTGCTGGACCTGGTTGTGGCGGCAGCCCTCCAGCACGTTCATGAAGCCCACCACATTGCTGTCGATGTAGGCCTGCGGGTTCTGGAGCGAATAGCGCACGCCGGCCTGGGCGGCCAGGTGGATGACACGGTCGAAGCGTTCTTCCGCAAAGAGCTTGTCCATACCGGCGCGGTCGGCCACGTCCAGCTTGACGAAACGAAAAGCCGGATGTGGTGTCAGGCGCGCCAGCCGGTCCTGCTTGAGCTGCACGCTGTAGTAGTCGTTGAGGTTGTCCAGACCGACCACCTCGTCGCCACGCGCCAGCAGGCGCAAGGCCGCGGTCGAGCCAATGAAACCGGCGGCGCCGGTGAGCAGGATTTTCATGGGGCGCTGGGTCCGACCGTGCGGCCGTCAAAAAGGGCAACCCAAATTCTGTCACGCGCTCAGGTCTGGGCCAGTCGTTGCGCCAATCCCTGCAACCGCCCGGCGCGCAGTTCAGCACGCAGCGGGCCCAGGTCCACGGGCTGCTGCAGCAGCTTGGTGAAAGCCTTGGCCGTGCCCGGCGGGCCCACATACAAGCCACCCGCCAACTGGCCATGGCGCACCACCAGCCGCCACCATGCTTCGTCCTCGGGGCGGGCATGGAAGTCCTCGTCACCTTCGCGCGGCGTGATGTCGCCCTGGCTGCGCAGGTCGATGCCGTCGCACTTCAGCTGCAGCACGATGCGCGGTGTGGCATAGGGCATGGCGTCCCCCAGCAGCGACGACACGGCTGTCGCCGCATGCGCCGCGCCGATAGGCCACAGGCCGCGTGGTGTGCCGCGCAGTTCGGCCACGTCGCCCACGGCATAGATGTCGGGGTCGGACGTGCGCATGCAGGCGTCGACCTTGATGCCGTTGTCGCCCAGCACCAGGCCGGCCTGGTCGCCCAGGAAGCTGTTGGCCTGGATGCCCAGCGCCGCGACGAACACATCGCCCCTCACCCGCGGGCCGTGCGCCAGCTGGGCCTGTCGCAGCACCGGGTCGCCCTCATAGCGCGCCACGGACACACCCGTCACCACCTGGATGCCAATGCTTTCCAGATAACCCTGCAGTTTGGCGGCACCTGAAGCGTCCAGCTGCTGGTTCATCAGGCGGTCGGCACGCTGCAGCAAGGTCACCTTGAGACCCAGGTGGTGCAAGGCGTCGGCCGCCTCCACGCCCAGCACACCGCCGCCCACCACCACGGCGCGTTTGGCCTTGGCGCGGCTCACGTAGTAGCGGATGGCCTGCGCGTCTTCGGCACTGCGCAGCATGAAGGCGTTGGGGCGCTTCATGAAGCTCGCGTCCGGCGCCAGCGAACTGGCCCCCGTGGCCAGCACCAGCTTGTCGTAGGGCAGCGACTGGCCGCCATGCAGGTGCACTTGCCGTCCCGCCGTTTCCACACGCAGCGCCACGGCGCCACGCAGCACGGTCACGCGGAACTTGTCCGGCCAGTCGGGCGGCACCAGCTGCAGCGCTTCCAGGCCTGCTTGGTCGTACACCAGCCGGCCTATGCCCATGCGGTTGTAGAACGCGAAGGGCTCGTTGCCCACCACGGTGATGTGCACGCTGGGGCTGGCGCGGCGCAAGGCCTCGGCTACGCCCATGCCGGCCACGCCGTTGCCGACGATCACGACACGCCGCAGGCCCAACGCCAGGGCCTTGTCCACCAGCGACTCGGCCGCTGCGGCCTCCTGCACCACGGCAGGTGCGGAATGCGGATCGCGGTCGATCACCACCGGCCCGCGCACCGTGCACATGCAGGCCAGGCGCGCGCGGCCTTCCAGACCCAGGCGGCGCAGGGTAGCCAGTTCGTCCTCGCTGGGCGGCGACAGGTGTTCCGCACCTTCACACACGGCCACCGGGTCGGCCCCGCAGACACCGGCGCGGCAGCCGAAGTTGATCTTCAAGCCCGCGCCTTCAATGGCTTCCAGCAGCGTGGCATCCGCCGCCACCGGGAAGCTGATGCCGCTGCCGCGGTCGGTCACCTCGGCGGTGTCCACCGCGGCCAGGCGCTGCTTGAGGCTCACGCCACCGGCCGCTGCACCGCCTGCCGCGGTGGCGGCCTGCGGCGCGGCTTTGCGTTGGGTAAGCCGGAAGCGCGCCTCCGCGTACAGGCCCGCTGCAGCCAGTGCCAGCGCCAGCACGATGCCCACCAACTGCGCCGCCGCCAGGGCCAGCGGCGCCGGCGCCAGGTCCAGCAGCCCGGCCACCGTGGTCACCACGATGGGCCCGGCAAACCAGTAGAAGGCCGACAAGGCCAAGCCGCCAAAGGCCAATGCAACGCGGTACGGGTTGGCCGGAAAAAAAGCCACTGCCAGGCCATAGGCGCCGGCCGACGCGCAGCAAGCAGCCGCCAGCATGGCCAGGTAGGCCAGCGCGCCGTGCGCGGGAACGGGGCCCAGCAGGAAGTAGCCCAGGATCAGGCCCGGCAGCAGGCCCATGAACAAACGCCGCTGCGCCGCGTGGCGCGGGTCCTCGTCGTAGACGTCGCTGAACACCGCCGCCCGCGGGTTGAAGTCGTAGCAACTCTTCTGGCAACCCACGCAGGGGTTGCAGTAGCCGTTCTTCACCACCAGCAGCGGTGCCTGGCCATAGGTGCGTTGCACCGGCGCCAGCGGGCAGAAGGTGCCGCACCAGCCGCTGCGGCCCTTGAAGACCACACCGCCCGCAAAGGCCAGCAGCAAGGCGCCCAACACGCCCAGGCCGACCAGCACGCCGCTGTGGTTGAGCAACGGCGCACGCAGCGACACGGCCGCCAGGAAGAGCCCCACCGAGATCGCGAAAGCCCAGGTCTTCAGCCCCGCGGGCAGATCACGGGCGCGGCCGAAACCGGTCAAGCGCGGCAACTGGTTCAGCGTGGCCATCGGGCAGACCTGGCGCCACAGGCCGGGCGCCACCACCAGCAGCGCCGGCACGACAGGGATGGCCAGGCCCCAGAACAGCTTCAAGCCCAAGGCCGGCTGCAGGATCAACAGCAGGGACAGCCCCAGCGCCGCCAGCAGGACTGCGCCGCGCGCCAGCCACCACACCGGCATCGGCACGCGGGCCTCGCGCTTGGTGTAGTTGCGGAAGAACTGCGTCGCGGCATCAGCCGCCTTCGCCGACTTGGACGACGGCGCTGCTTTGCGCCGCTTGACCGGGACGATGGGGATGACGGTCATGCGGGGCGTGTCGGGTCAGTCCGTGGGCTGCACACGCCGCAGCCGCGCCGCCACCTGCGCGCCCATGTCGCGCATCAGCGCCAGCGCGATGCGCGGCTGCCAGGCCGACAGCTGCTGCAGCGCGTCGGGCGTGA
>JANOAM010000007.1:0-7695 GCA_031411215.1 Betaproteobacteria bacterium | reverse complement strand
CGTACAAACGCGGGTCGGCGAGCAGGGGGTACAAGGCCTGCGCGTGCTGGCGGACCAGAGGCTCCAGCCGCAGGCGGCCCGCAGACAGCGGCCTCATGGAGCCCAGCGTTCAGGTCTAGAGGCGGACTTCCGCTGCGTCATAGAGCGCCATGCTGGGCGGCGCCGAGGCCAGTGCGCCCAGCGCCTTTACGAAGGCGCGCGACGCGGGCACCTTGAAGTGCGCAGCCAGGGCGTCCTGGTCCAGCCACTGTTCGACGAACACCAGGCGCAACGGGTCGTCCAGATCCGTGTGCACGGCATGGGCCAGGCAGCCGCGTTCGGCGCGTGAACGTGCCACATGCTCCTGGCTCAGGGCAAGGGCCTGCGTGAGTTGCCCGGCTTGAATGCTGACGCTGCCCAGAACGATGATCATGTCCGTGTTCCTTGTCTTTCCTGGGCGCTCAGGCGATCGCCTGGCCACCGTCTTGCGCAGCGATGAAAGCCTTGCGGAAACCCATGGGGTCCGCGATGCCCGCCAGCGGCGCGTGTGAACTGCCGGTGCCGGCGATGATGAGCGTGCCGAAGTTGAAGACCCGGCCCAGCACACCCTGTTCGACCTGGATGCTCTCCACCTTGTTGAGGTTCATCTCCACCGTCTGCCGCCGTATGAAGCCGTGTTTGACGATGACCCGCTTGTTCGTCACCGCCAATTCCACCGACTTGTAGCGCACGTAGGCGATGCCCAGGAAGATCAGGCCGACGCCGAAAACGGGCGTCAGCACCACACCCGCGGCAATCATGTGCCACAGCGACCACAGGCTGATGTGGCCGATGTGCACGATGCGCTCGTCCTTGACCAACGCGCCTTCTACATAGCTGGACATCGTGCACACCTTGCTGCTGGGAAGCGCGCAGTGTAGGGGCCGTGTCTGCGGACGTGTCGCCGCGGTGGCGCGCTACACGTCGTGCGCGTAGACGATGAAGCCGTGGTGTTTGGCCAGCTTGTCGTACAGCGTCCGGCCGGCGGTGTTGGTGGTGTGCGTCTGCCAGTAGACACGCTTGATGCCATGCACCACCGAGTCGGCATACACGGCTTCGATCAGCGTACGGCCCACACCCTGGCCGCGCGCGGCCGGTGCGGTGAACAGGTCCTGCAGGTAGCAGGTCAGTTCCAGGCGTGTGGTGCTGCGGTGGTGCAGGAAGTGCGTGAGCCCCAGGACCTGGCCTGCCGATTCCGCGACCAGCGCAAACACCGGCTCGCTGGTATCAAAGAAGCGGCGCCAGGTGGTCTGCGTGATCAACGGGTCCAGTGCCGTGGGGCCTTCGCGGCCGTAGAACGCGTTGTAGCCGTGCCAGAGCGGCAGCCAGGCCTCATGGTCGGATTCGCGAACAGGGCGGACGGTGATCGACATGGCGGTGTCAGGACAGAGAGTCAGGCAAGGGACCGGCGCACATGGACGCTGCCATGGTCGCCCTGGCGGTGGAACGCAAAGCCGGCGGCGGTGAAGAGGCTCAAGGGCCCGTAGTGGTTCTCGGCGTCCCCACTCACGCCGGGTTTGGGCGCTGCTTCGGCGATGCTCAGGCCCTGGGCCTTGAGCCCTGCACAAGCCGCGTCCAGCAAGGCCTTGGCCACACCCGTGCGGCGGTGCCCGGGTGCGACGACAAAGCAGGTGATCTGGCCCAAACGCTCGGCGTCCGGGTCCGGTTCATCGGCGAAGGCATCCAGCAGGTGCCGCGGTGCCGCGTTGCACCAGCCCACAACCTGGCCGCCGCGGTAGGCCAGGTAGCCCTGCATGCGTGCGTCGCAGATGCGGCTGCAGGCGGCGGCGCGGTTCTCTTCGGCCGTGCGGTCCATCCACTTCACCTGCGCATGGTCGACATACAGGAACTGGCAGTAGCAGGACCGCCACTTCGGGTTGTCCGCAAAGGCCGGGCCTTCGAAGTACTGCAGGAAGTCGGGCAGCCTGTCCGCTGTCAGCGGGTGGATGTCCAGTGCTTCGGCCGGTGTTTGATCTGCCATGGGTGGATGGTCCAGTCGGTTCAGATTCAGACCACGTCGGCTGGCGCCACCAGCACACGTTGGTAGCGCGCCAGCGCGGCCACGTTGCTCAGGCCCAGCCACTGCGCCACGTCTTCGGGCGCGCTGCCGCGCCGCAGCTGGCGCAGTGCGAAGGTGTGGCGCAGCTTGAAGCTGCCGCCGTCCCCATCGGGCACACCGGCGGCCGTCAGCACGGCCTTGGCGGCGCTGTACTGCGCCACCTTGCCCCAGGGCCGGCCGGCGCGTGTGGCGGGGAACAGCGCGGGGCCGGCCATTTGCAGGGCGCAGCGCGTATCCAGCCAGGTCCGCAACAGGCGTGCGGCCCATGGGGCCAGCGGTGCTTCACGGGCCGGCGCGCTGCCGTGGGCCGGCAGGCGGATCTTCCACGGCAGCCCTGCGGCACGCGCGCCATTGCTGACCACGCCGTCCACCGTGGCCGCGCGGATGTCACCCGGCGTCAGCCCTGCGCCCAACTGCAGCGCCACGGCCGTGCGGTTGCGCAGCGATTGCCAGGCCGGGCCATCACCGCGGGCGGGGTCCGTATCCATGAGCCAAGCCACGAGCTGGCGCGCTTGACTGGCGTGCAGGTGCTCCGGCAACGGCGTCTTGTCGGCCGCATTGGCATAACGCCATTCCGGAGTGGACATCAGCAGCGCGTGGGCCGCTGTGTTGCGCGCCTGGCCGCTGCCATGCGCACGCTGCGTCTGCACCGAGTCGGCCAGCATCAGCAGCCGCCAGGCATGGCGCGCCGTCAGGTCGTCGTCGTTGCCGCGCGACAGTACAAAGGCCTGCAGGTCGCTGGGCTGCCAGTGGTCCAGGTGCAGGCCGCGGGCCACGCACCACTGCGTGAGCGCGCTCCACATGCTGCGGTAGACCGCCACCGAAGAAGCTTCGCGCAGGTCGCCCTGGTGTTCGCGCGCCTGCAACCAGGCGTCGAACGCGTCGGCATAGGTCTGCGGGCTGGCGCCTGGGCCGGACTGGGGAGGCTCGTCGAAGAGATCGGGTGTGAACGGCAGCATGGCCTTTGGGGAGCGTCGGCAGTCCTGGGATGTGCCGCACTTTATCGCTCGCGAACCCCCGGGGCCAGCGCGGGATGCACCCTGCAGCGCATGCGTTGAAAATGAACTAACGGCAGAGTCTGTTCGTTGAGTGCGGGCTCTGTGTGGTCAGTCAACGCTTTGCCGTTAGTTCACTTCAATGAGGCCGACGGCCGCCCGATGTACAAGGACGCATGAACACGAACACGCCGCCCGCCGCACCACCCCAACCGCGCAACCCGTTGCACGGCGTCACGCTGGAAACCATGGTCACGGCGCTCGCTGCGCACTACGGCTGGGCCGGCCTGAATGAGCGCATCCCGCTGCGCTGTTTCAGCAGCGAACCCAGCGTGGCTTCCAGCCTGAAGCTGCTGCGCAAGACACCCTGGGCGCGCGAGAAGGTGGAAAGCCTCTACCTCTTCATGCTGCGCGAGACACGCCGCGCGCAGCGTGGCAAAGGGCCCGCATCCACATGACACCAGAGCAGCCCGCGAAGCCCAGGCTGACCTACCTGGCCGGCTATCCGGCCGAATTGCTGACGCAGGTGGGTGAACTCATCGAACAAGGCCGCCTGGGCCAGACCCTGCGCCAGCGCTACGGCGACGCCCATGGCGTGCGCACCGACGGCGCGCTGTACGACTACGTGCTGGACTTGAAGAGCCGCTTCATGCGCAAGGCCGACCCGCTGGCCAAGGTGGCCTACGACAACCGTCTGCACATCGTGCGCAACGCGCTGGGCACGCACACCACGGTGTCGCGTGTGCAGGGCGGCAGGCTCAAGGCCAAGCGGGAGATCCGCATCGCCGGGCTCTTCAGGCTGGCGCCCGAGCCTTTCCTGAAGATGATAGTGGTGCACGAACTGGCGCACCTGAAAGAGCGTGAACACGGCAAGCCGTTCTATGCGCTGTGCACGCACATGGAGCCGGCCTACCACCAGCTGGAGTTCGACACACGTCTGTGGTTGACGGCGCTGGAGGCGTCCGAAAAGGAAGCGGGGCCCTTCCCGCAAGAAGGGCCCCGCTGACTTCAAGCCAAGCGCCGGCCGGAGGCCGGACTCAGATTACAGAGCCGCGTCCTTCAGCTTCTTCAGCGCGCGCGTCTTGATCTTCACGGTGGCCGGCTTGGCGGCGAACGTGCGTTCCACCTTGGTGAAGGGGTCGATGCCCGTGCGCTTCTTCTTGGCCGGCACGTTGACGACATTGACCTTCAGCAGGCCCGGCAGCGTGAAGGAGCCCAGGCCCTTCTTGTGCACGGACGCCAGGATGGTGGCTTCCAGCGACGCGAAGATGGCCTTCACGGCCTTCACTTCGACAGCGGCCATGTCGGCCAGGTGGGCGATGAGGCCCGTCTTGTTGAACGCAGTCTTGATGGGCTTGGGAGCCGTCACGACCTTGGCCGGTGCGGCTGCCTTCACGGCCTTGACGGCCTTCTTTGCGGGAGCGGCCTTGGTGGCGGCTTTGACGGCGGCCTTGGGGGCGATCGACTTCTTTGCAGTTGCCATGGATTGAGTTTCTTTCGAGTTGTCAGCCACCCCACGTATGTGGGGCGTGCCGCAATTCTAGGCGCCGGGGCCTGCGCGCAGCGGCAGATCACTCCGCCGCGCTGGCGGCGCGCGCTGCTGCAGCGTCCTGCGCCTGCTTCAGGCCTTCCACGATCTTGGCCTGTTGGGCCTGTGCCTGGCTGGCTTGAGCGGCCTGCATGGCGGCCACGGTGGCCGCCGTGCCGGCGACTTCGGCGCCGCAGCCGGACAGGCCGACGATCACCGCTGCAGCAAAGGCCAACAGACCTGGGCGTTGGAGTCGGGGCATGACGTTCTCCTCGTGCAATGTGAGCTGCGCGAGGGTAGCGCAGCCGCCGCTGCATCAGCAACGGCGGCGTACGCGATGTTGGTCTGGGCGCAGGATCCACTTCACCAGACGGTACCGGCGCCCAGCGCGGTGTGTCTGTTTCGACGGGTTCAACCGCTTGGGCGCTGGCGTCATCGGACGGCAGTGCAGCTGCGGCAGCGCCGGCTGTCGCCGCCGGCAAGGTTGGTGTGGAGCGGTGTCAGGCCGGGGCCTGCACCGCTGTGGACTCAAGCGTCCTTCTTGGCGGGCTTGAACCACGCGTCGCTGGCCTTCAATTGCCAGGCGGCGAGTTGCTTCTCGGCGTCTTCCTTGAGCACGCCGTAGCGTTCCTGAATCAGGCCTGCGATCTGCTCGCGGCGGCCTGCGGCCAGGTCCAGGTCGTCGTCGGTCAACTTGCCCCATTGGGCCTTGACCTTGCCGGCAGCCTGCTTCCAGTTGCCTTGGATTTGGTCCCAGTTCATGAGGATCTCCTGGTTGCTGCGTTTACGGGCGCACGGCGATTTCGTTCTTCACCTGCTTCACGCCACTGACCTTCCAGGTCAGCTGTTCGGCGACGGTGCGTTCGCTGGAGGACTTGGCAAAGCCCGACAGCATCACGGTGCCGTTGAGCGTTTCCACGCTGATGGCGCTGGCGTCGACGTTCTTGTTGTCAATGAAGCGTGCCTTCACCGCCGTGGTGATGGCCGAGTCATCAACATAGGCTCCCACGGATTCCTGGCCACGTGTGACGGCGCAGCCGGCGGTGGTCAGAACGGCGATGGAGGTCAGTGTGGCGGCGAGTGCGAAACGGATGTTCATGGAATGCTCCTTGGGGTGGTGGACTTGCGGTGATCTTGCGGATGCTCTTGCGGTGGTGATTCGGGTCGGGCGGGCCTGGCTCAGTCGTTCAGCCAGCTCTGCAGTTCTTCGGCGTGTTTCTGTTCGTCGGCCAGGATGTCTTCCAACATCCGACGTGTCGTCGGGTCCTGGTCGCGCAGCAGGGTGATGAGCTGGGTGTAGCTCTCCACCGCCGCACGTTCGGCGATCAGGTTGGCGCGGATCATTTGCTTCAGGTCCCTGGACTCGTCGTAGGCCGCGTGGCTGCGGCGCAGCAGGCTGTCCGGCGAAAAGTCCGGCTCGCCACCCAGCTGTGCAATGCGCCGTGCCAAACGGTCGGCATGGGCGGTCTCTTCATTGGCATGGACCAGGAATTCTTCGGCGATGTGCGGCGAGGCCAGGCCATGGGCCGTGAAGTGGTGGCGCTTGTAGCGCAGCACACAGACCAGTTCGGTGGCCAGCGCGTCGTTGAGCAGTTGCACCACATCCAGCGTGGAGGGCGGCGCGGGGTGGGTGGCGGTGGGGTTCTGCAGCGTGCTCATGGAAGTGGAAGTCCTGCGTTGGCGGCCCTTGTGGCCATGGACTGGACTGTGCGGTTCCAACACCGTGCTGCCCATAGTCCCGCGGCGCGCTGCGTTGTAGGACGGCAGGCCGTTGCGCTGTTGTGCGCGCTACCGCACCGACCCGCTGGGCGCCACAGCAGAGGCTGCGCCTCCTTCAAGTGACAAAACCCAACCAGGAAGCACCATGAACCAACGCACCCTTTCAACAACCCCCAAGGCGATGTCCCAGCGTTTGCTGCCTGGCGTACCGTCCTTGGCCAGCGCACTGCTGGTGCTGGCCATCACCGCCACCGTGGCGGCCTGCGCCACCACACCACCACCCACCGAACAGATCGCCGTGTCTACCGCCGCGGTGTCGCATGCCGCGGCCGCGGGCAGTTCCGTGGGCGCACCTGCCGAACTGAGCATGGCCCGCGACAAGCTGCGCCGCGCCAACCTGGCTATGGCCACGGCGGACTACGACACAGCGCTGCGTCTGGCCCAGCAGGCCCAGGTGGACGCGCTGGTGGCCGAAGCCACGACCGAAGCCGGCAAGGCCCGCAAGTCCGCACAAGAGGTGCAGAACGCCAGCCGTGCGCTGCGCGAAGAGATGAGCCGCAAGGCACCTTGAACGCGCCCGGTCTCGAGCACAGCCTCAACCCTTCCATACCCATCCAAGGACAGACATGAACACCCGATTGATCCCCACCCTCAGCCTGCTCGCCCTGGCCACGCTGGCCGCTTGCAGTTCCGTGCCTGCCGACAATGCCCGCGTCGACGAAGCGCGCGACAGCCTTCGCCAGGTGCAGTTGAACCCGATGGCGCAGAACCTGCCGGGCACTGAGATGCGCGACGCCCGTGCCGCCGTGACCGCGGCTGAAACCGCTCAGGCCCAGAAGGAGAACGTGGCCACCGTGGACCACCTGGCCTACCTGGCACGCCAGCGTGTGGCGCTGGTGGAACAGGCGGCCGCGCGGCGTGCATCGGAAGAAGCCGTGACGCTGGCCAACAGCGAACGTGACCAGCTGCGCCTGCGTGCCCGCACCCAGGAAGCCGACGCCGCGCTGGCCAGTGCCGCGGCCTCACAACGTGACGCTGCCGCGTCGCAGCGTTCGGCCGAATCGTCGCAGCGTGATGCCCGCGTGGCCCAGCGCGACGCCCAGTCCGCCCAGCGCGACACGGTGGCGGCGCAACGTGACCTGCAGACCTCACGCGAAATGGCCGGTGAAGCCGAAATGCGTGCCAGCGCACTGCAAGCGCAGCTGCGTGAACTCAACGCCAAGAAGACCGACCGTGGCATGGTGGTCACCATGGGCGACGTGCTGTTCGACACCAACCGGGCCGAACTCAAGACCGGCAGCGCACGCAACATGGACAAGCTGGTGGTCTTCCTCAAGGCCTACCCGCAGCGCCGTGCCGTGATCGAAGGCTTCACC
>JANOAM010000006.1:0-1863 GCA_031411215.1 Betaproteobacteria bacterium | reverse complement strand
CATCGAGAAGCAGGTTGAGAACATGTCACGCCTGGTGTCCGCGATGCAGGACGTGTCCCATGCGGGCAAGTCCGCGCTCCACCTGGACAGGGAATTGGTAGACCTGGTGGAGGTCGTGGACGCCGCGGTCGCCAGTTGCCGACCTTCCATGGACGCACGCCTGCAGGCCTTCACGATCCGGCTGCCCGACGCGCCGGTGCCGGTGATGGGTGAACAGGCGCGCCTGGAGCAACTGGTGCGCAACCTGCTGGACAACGCGTCCCAGTACACGCCGGACCTGGGCCACATCCAGCTGGTCCTGGCCGTGCACGGGCCCACGGTGGAGCTGACCGTGTCGGACAGCGGCATCGGGATCACGGCGCTGGCCCTGCCCACCATCTTCGAGCCCTTTGTGCAGGACATCCCGGCCATCGGCTTCCGGACGGCCGGCCTGGGCATCGGCCTGACCGTGGTGCAGACACTGGCCGAAGCCCACGGCGGCACGGTGGTGGCGCGCAGTGCAGGCACGGGGCAGGGCAGCCAGTTCACGGTGACGCTGCCGCTGGCCGCAGAGATCGGCAAACCATGACCACCCACCGCGACCCACGCCAGAATGGTCTGCTGGCCGCGCTCCCGCCCGCTGACCTGCAACGTTTGCTGCCCGATCTGGAATGGGTGGACTTGCCGCTGGGGTGGGTGCTGTACGAACCCGGCGTGAGCCTGAGCCACGTCTACTTTCCGACATCCGCCATCGTGTCGCTGCTGTACGTGACGGAGAACGGGGCGTCTACGGAAATCGCCATGACGGGCCGCGAGGGCCTGGTCGGTGTGTCCCTGCTGATGGGCGGCGGTTCGACGCCCAGCCGGGCCGTGGTGCAGAGCGCAGGCGAAGGCTTCCGCATGGGTGCGCGGGTGATCAAACACGAGTTCAACGAATCGGCGCCGGTGATGCACCTGCTGCTGCGTTATGCCCAGGCCCTGATCACGCAGACGACGCAGATGGCGGCGTGCAACCGGCACCACCAGATCGACCAGCAGCTGTGCCGCCTGCTGCTGATGAGCCTGGACCGGCGCTCCGGCACCGACATCAAGATGACCCAGGAACTCATCGCCAACATGCTGGGTGTGCGGCGCGAAGGCGTCACGGAAGCCGCGCTGGGTCTGCAAAAGCTGGGCCTGATTCGCTACGCACGCGGCCACATCCATGTGCTGGACCGGCCGGGCCTGGAGCAGCGCGCCTGCGAGTGCTACAGCGCCATCAAGCGGGAGTACGACCGCTTGCTGCCGCACCGGCGCGCGGTCTGATCCCCTGATCCCTTGACCCCCTGAACTACGGAGCGCTGGCGCGCTTGGCCGGTGCCAGCGGTGCCGAGTGGTCGTTGTTCTGCCCCGCCATGGGCATGGCGCCGGACTCCTGGGCCCCACTCATGGCCTTGTTGGAGCGGCCGGCAGCAGTATCGGTCTTGACTTCGCTGGCAGGGGGCGACAGCACCGAATCGGCCGCCGGCACGGACGTGTCCCCGGCCGGCCCGCTGCCGGGGAAGCCGACGACGACGGCCACGGGCGGCTCTGGCTCCGCCTTGCTGCACGCGCCGAGCGTCACCAGCGCCAGCGCGGCCAGGCAACACGCCGCCAGGGCTCGCGGCATGGGGCGGGAGTGGTGGGTCATGGTGGCCATGTCCCGCTCAGGCCTTGTAGGCGAGCAGTTCGTCCTTGCGGACGGCCATGCGCACACCCAGTTCAGCCATGTCCAGCGACGAGGCCTTGGCCTTGGGGAACATCTCCGTGTGCTCTTCCTTGACGTGGTGCTTCACGTATTCAGACAGCACCTTGACCTTGGCGTCGTACATCTCACCATCGGGCTCGGCGCCCTTGAGCTGCGCG
>JANOAM010000005.1:0-14463 GCA_031411215.1 Betaproteobacteria bacterium | reverse complement strand
GCGAAGCCGCCCTGCGTCGGTCGCTGGCCGAACAGGGCGCCCTGCTCAAGGAAGTGCACCACCGCGTCAAGAACAACCTGCAGATCGTGCACAGCCTGCTGCGCCTGGAAGCCGGGCGCAGCGTGCAGCCCGACACCACGCGGGTGCTGCGTGACATGCGCGCGCGCATCCAGGCCATGGCGGCACTGCAGGAGGCCCACGCCAAGGGCTTCTCGGCCGGCCACCAGATGGCGCTGGACCTGCCGCAGGGCCGGCGCTGGTTCGAGCTGTCGGTGGCGCGCAAAGCCGTGCTGGCGGGTGAAGACCCGCGCTTCATCGTGCTGTCGCGCGACGTCACCGAGCGGCAGCAGGGCGAAGCCGCCTTGCGCCGGTCGTTGGCCGAACAGGGTGCCCTGCTCAAGGAAGTGCACCACCGCGTCAAGAACAACCTGCAGATCGTGCACAGCCTGCTGCGGCTGGAGGCCGGGCGCAGCGCGCAGCCCGAAACCACACGGGTGCTGCGTGACATGCGCGCGCGCATCCAGGCGATGGCGCTGTTGCACGAGTCGATCTACCGCTCGGGCCGCTTCGCCGGCGTCGACCTCGGCGACTACCTGCGTCAGGTGGCCACGCAGGCCCTGCGCGCCTTGCAGGCGCAGGCGGGCGCGGTGCGCCTGAAGCTCGACCTGGCCAGCATTCAGCTCGATCTCGACCAGGCGCTGCCTTGTGGGTTGCTCGTCAACGAGCTGATTTCCAACAGCCTGAAGCACGGCTTCCGGGACGGGCGCGGTGGCGAGATTCGGGTGGCGCTGCAAGCGCTGGGCGGCGGCGTCGCGCTGCAACTGTGCGTGAGCGACAGCGGCGCGGGCCTGCCGGCCGACTTCGAAGCCCGGCGCGGCCCGTCGCTGGGCCTGCAGCTGGTGGCCGACCTGACCGACCAGCTGGGCGGCCATCTCGACATCGGGCCGGCGCCGGCCGCAATGTTCAGCGTGACATTCGAGCCGGGCGGGCCGCAGGCGGGCGGAGACTCGAGATGAGGCAAGACCCCCATTGCGCCTTCTGTTCGGCCCTTGCCCGATGGCGACAGGGCGTAGAGTTCGGAACTTCCGTGTCCCCGAGAGCAGGCATCCCATCGTGAACGGAGCGCGCATCCTGGTGGTCGAAGACGAGCTCATCGTTGCTCGCGACATCCGCTTGCAACTGGTCGACCTGGGCTATGAACCCGTGGGCCACGCGACACGCGGCGAACAGGCCGTCAGCATGGCCGAGTCGCTGCAACCCGACCTGGTACTGATGGACGTGCAACTGGCCGGCACAATGGACGGCATCGCTGCGGCCGAGCAGATCCGCAGCCAGCTCGCGCTGCCCGTGGTGTTCTTGACGGCCTTCGGCGGCGACGACTCGCTGAATCGCGCCAAGCAGACCGACCCCTTCGGCTACATCCTCAAGCCGTTTTCCGAACGCGAACTGCACACCGTGCTGGAGATGGCGCTGTACCGCCACCAGGCCGAAGCCAAGCTTCGTGAGAGCGAACTGCGACTGCGCACGGTCTTCGAGTCGGAGCCCGAGTGTCTCAAGGTGATTGGGCCCACTGGCGTTTTGCTGGAGATGAATCCGGCCGGGCTGGTGATGCTTGAAGCCGACAGCGTGGCCGATGCGGTGGCCCATGGGCTGATGAACTTCGTGGTGCCCGAACACCGTGCCGCATTCGCTGCGCTGCACCGGCGTGTAATGGCCGGCGCCCGCGAATTGCTGGAGTTCGAGATCGAGGGTCGCCGTGGCACCCGGCGCTGGCTCGAAACACACGCTGCCCCGATGCACGATGCCGCCGGCCGCGTCACCAGCATGCTGGGCGTGACCCGCGACGTGACCGAGCGCCGCCTGACGACGCAGGCCCTGCGCGACAGCAATGAGCGCTTTCGCACCCTGGTGGAGTGGACGCCGGAGGCCAGTGTGGTGCACCGCGAGGGCCACATCGTCTACGCCAATCCCGCTGCGCTGCGGCTGTTCGGCGCGACCGCGTCGACCGACCTGGTGGGTCTGCCGATCACTGCCCTGATCCATCCCGACAGTCAGCCGCAACAGCTGGAGCGGGTGGGCTGCATCAGCGCCGATACCACTGTCGCTCCGATAGCCGAGGTGCGGCTGCTGCGGCTCGACGGCACGGACTTCGACGCCGAGGTGCAGGGCACCTCGATCGACTACGACGGTGTGCCCGCGCTCTACACCGTGATGCGCGACGTGACGGCGCGCAAGGCGGCCGAGGCGCAGCTCCGAAAGTTGTCGCTGGCGGTGGAGCAAAGCACGCAAAGCATCCTGATCACCGACTGTGACGGGCGCATCGAATACGTCAACCAGGCGTTCGAACGCATCACCGGCTACCGCGACAAAGACGTGCTGGGCCGACGCCCGAGCTTCCTGGGCTCCAGCAATCATCCCGAACAGGACATTGCCGGTCTGTGGGCTGCGCTGCGCCTTGGCCAGACTTGGCGCGGCGAACTGGTCAACCGGCGCCCCGATGGCGGCGAGTACACGGCGCTGCTGCTGGCCATTCCTTTGCGCCAGAGCGACGGCCGCATCACCAACTTCCTTCAGCTGCACGACGACATCAGCGAGCAGAAGCGCCAGGCCGCGGAACTGGACTTGCACCGCAATCACCTGGAAGCACAGGTTGCAAGCCGTACCGTCGAACTGATGGTGGCGCGCCAGCAAGCGGAGTCTGCCAACCAGGCCAAGAGCGCTTTCCTGGCCAACATGAGCCACGAGATTCGCACGCCGATGAACGCCATCATGGGCCTGAGCGCACTGCTGCGGCGCGCCTCGCCGACACCCGAGCAGGCCGAGCGGCTGGATAAGATCGCCGCGGCCAGCCAGCACCTGATGGGCATCATCAACGACGTGCTGGACCTATCCAAGATCGAGGCCGGGCGGGTGGAGCTGGAACACCGCGACTTCGAACTCTCGGCCGTACTCGACCACGTCGCCTCCATCGTCGGCGAGTCGGCTCGCGCCAAGGGGCTGGCGCTAGCGGTCGATGCGAGCGATTCACCGCGCTGGCTGCGCGGCGACGCCACGCGGCTGCGTCAGGCGCTGCTCAACTACGCAGGTAACGCCATCAAGTTCACCGAACGCGGCAGCGTCGTGCTGCGCGTGCGCGTGCTCGAGCACGCCGACGCGAGCTTGCTGCTGCGCTTCGAGGTGCAGGACAGCGGCCCGGGCATCGAACCCGAACGGCTGGCACGGCTGTTCCAGGACTTCGAGCAGGGCGACGCCTCCATCGCGCGCCAGCACGGCGGCACGGGCCTGGGGCTGGCCATCACGCGGCGCCTGGCGCGCCTGATGGGCGGCGAGGCCGGCGCCGACAGCACGCCCGGCGCGGGCAGTTGCTTCTGGTTCAGTGCAAGACTGCAGCGTGGCGAACCCGCTGCCGCTGCGGCTCGCCCCAGCAGCAACACGGGTGCCACAACGCCCGCAGACGCCGACACTCGGCTGCGCCAGACCCACGCCGGCGCGCGCATCCTGCTGGCGGAGGACAACCTGGTCAACCGCGAACTCGCAATGGTCTGGCTGCAGGACTTGGGGCTGGCGGTGGACATCGCGTGTGACGGTCTGGAGGCGCTTGAGATGGCGCGAAGCCAGCACTATGACCTGGTGCTGATGGACATGCAGATGCCCGAGATGGACGGCCTGGAGGCCACGCGCGCGATCCGCCGGCTGCCGGGCTGGCAGGCCATTCCGATCCTCGCACTGACCGCAAACGCCTTTGACGAGAGCCACTTGGCCTGCGAGGCCGCCGGCATGAACGACCTCATCGCCAAACCCGTCGCGCTGCACGCGCTGCATGCCGCACTGGAAAAGTGGCTAGCGCTCTGATCTGAAACGGTCCGCACCGCAGGCCGAGCTGGTGTACTTGCCTGCTCGACTTCGAGTTGAATTAAGCACTATCGGCGCCAGGCCTTGGCGCCGGTGCCGGTTCGCGGTGGATGGCAGCTTTTCAAGCGACTCAACTTCAGCAATGGGTCGGCAGCGCCAGTTCGGCCGATCGAACTGCTTACCTAGCGCATTCGTCAGGTGCCGACCAGCGCGGCGGGATCTTGTGCGACTGCTTTGGAGAATGAGCATCGTCGAGTGGCCGTCGGCGTACGTCGGCTGTACTTTGAGACCGGTCGGTGGCGTGACGAACTTTTGGCCGATCGGATGACTGCTGATGGCCGGGACCTCCGGTTCGCGGTCGACGTCGACAGTGGCCACTGGATATGCCGCAGGCTGAGCGACCGGTCTTCGAAGCCCTGGCCTCACCATCCCGACCCATCGGCGTCATCCGCTGTCCTGAACTGGGCGCCCCGAAGCGGCCAGTCGTCTCCATGCCGAGGCACCGGACGGAAGCCCCGCGAAGGCAGTGGCTCAGAGGGGGAGCAGCGAGCTGACACCAGCGCTGCGCGGCGCCATGCGGCCCGCGCCGATGCCGTACCGGCATGGCGCGTCAACTCCCGGCTCAATGTGGCCGTGACAGCCACTTCAGCAAGGTGGCAAACACCTGCTCCACGCGGATGGGCTTGGAAAGGTGGTCGTCCAGGCCCGCTGCGAGGCAACGCTGGCGGTCTTCATCCAACACGCTGGCGGTCAGCGCGATGATCGGGGTCATAGCGCGTTCCGGCATCCGCCGTATGGTGCGGCAGGCCTCGTCGCCGCCCATCACCGGCATCTGCATGTCCATCAGGATCAAGGCATAGGGCGTCGCCTGAGCCATGGCCACTGCGACGGCGCCATTGGCTGCTACATCAACCTGCAGACTGGCACTTTCGAGAAGGGCGCTGGCGATGACCTGGTTGGTCTCATCGTCCTCGGCCAGCAGGATGCGCGCGCCGGCGAACTCAGCCTGCAGCCTCTCTTTCGCCGAGCGCCCGTCGGACGGCGGCGGGGTCACGCAAGGACTCCCGGCCTTGCCCATCATTGCGGTGAACCAGAAACAGCTTCCCACACCGAGCTCGCTCTCCACGCCTATGGTGCCTCCCATCATCTGCGCCAGTCGCGCGCTGATCGCCAGGCCCAGTCCGGTGCCCCCGAACCGGCGCGTGGTCGAACTGTCGGCCTGAACGAAGGCCGAGAACAGCCGCGCTTGATCGTCGGGCGCGATGCCGATGCCGGTGTCCCGCACATCAAAGCGCAGCAGCACCGCGGTTGCCATGTCCTGCACCACACGCACTTGCAGTGTGACCTCGCCGGCCGCTGTGAACTTGACGGCGTTGCCCAGCAGGTTCAACAGAATCTGCTTGAGTCGGAAGCTGTCGCCGCACACCACTTGCCCTGCAAGGTCGGTGGGCCAATCCAGCCTGAACGACAGACCCTTGGCGACGATGGTCGGTGAGAGAACGGCTGTGACCTCGTCGACGACATCGGCAAGGCTGAAGTCGACGCTTTGGAGGGACAGGCGGCCCGCCTCGATCTTGGAGATGTCGAGCACATCGTTGACGACCGTGAGCAGGTGCACGGCCGAGGTCTTGGCTTTGCGCAGCCAGTCGGCCTGCTTGGCGTCAGTCGCCCGACCGCAAGCAAGATCGATCATCCCCATGACGCCGCTCAACGGGGTGCGCAACTCGTGGCTCATGTTCGACAGGAAGCTGCTCTTGGCTCGGTTCGCGGCCTCGGCCGTATCGCGGGCTGCTTCCAGTTCGGCGGTGCGCAGCGCAACCAGTTGCTCCAGCCTGGCGTTGAGGTCGGCCAACCGGTGCAGTGCGGCCGCCGTGTCGGCTTGCGCCTGCTTCAGCGCCTCGTTCTGCATCTCCAGTTCGACCTGGTGCACCTGCAGTTCGTGCAAGTGCCTCAGCGCCGCCACGCCCCCGACCTCGGTCTGGCTCTGCGCCAGCGCCAGTTCGGCACGACGGCGCAGGTCGGCCGCATCGAGTGACGACTTGTCGTGGCTCACTGCGGGCCCCTGTCAGATGGCAGCGCGGTCGGCGCCTCGCGCGCGCGAAGACGGGCCTCCAGCTGCTTGATCGCGGTGATGTCGGTGAAGGTGATGACGGCGCCGTCGATCACATTGTCCTGGGTGCAATAGGGCATGGTGCGCACTCGGAACCAGCGGCCGTCATGCGTGCTTGCCTCGGCTTCCTTGAACATCAGCGTGCGAAGCACCTCGAGCGCTTCTGCCTGCAGCCGCGGGTAGTCCAGATCGGTGGCGATGTCCGACAGCGGCCGCCCGAGGTCGCCCGGTATGAACTTGAAGAGCTTGGTGGCGGAGGTGGTGTAGCGCCGCAGCTTCATGTCGGCGCTGAGGAAAACGGTGGCGATTTCGGTGCTGTTGAGCAGGTTGGCCATGTCGTTCCTGACTTCGGTCAGGTCGTCCACCTTCGACTGCAACTCGGCGTTGACGGTCTGCAGTTCCTCGTTCAACGACTGCATCTCCTCCTTGGAAGTCGTCAGTTCCTCGTTGGTCGATTGCAGCTCCTCGTTGGTCGACTGCAATTCCTCGTTGCTCGATTTCAGCTCTTCCACCGTGGTCTGCATGAGGGTGTGATTGGCATGCAGCGCCTCGCGGGCCTGCTCCAGTTCCAGCAGCAGCGCGCTGTGCCCCTCGAAGGCCGCGCCCTTGGGCAATCGACGGCGCCGAGGCAGCGTGGTCACGTCCTTGAAGACGATGATGATCCGGCCTCTCAGCGGCTCGGGCTTGTCGAGCGCTTGCACGACGAGGTCCACGACCTGCGTGCCGCCATTGATGCCCACGCGCAGGCCGTTCAGTAGCACCGGCTGCGCCTCCTTTAAAGCACGAGGGATGGCGCCGATGAGCGCCTCGCGCAAGCCCTCGCGCGCCATGGCGTGGACGTTCATGTTGGTCTTGCCAGCGGCCGGCTCCAGGTACTTGCCTGTCCGACCGCTGACGTAAAGGATGTCGCCTTCGCCATTGACCAGCACCGCCGGTGGCGCCCAGGTCTGCTGGATCAAGTGGTCGGTGGAAAGGCCGAGCGGGTCAGCGCGCTCGGTGGCCGCCGCCTCGCGCCCTGCCACCGCGGCAGGCGGCGTGGCGCTGTGCCGCTCCATTGGCGCAAGCTGCAGCGGCCCGTCCTGCCGCTGGTAGACGCGCATCTTGGGATTCGGCTGCGAGAACAGGTGACCGAAGCTGCCGACCGTCTCGGCACTGCCCAGCAGCAGCAGCCCGCCGGGTGCGAGCGCGTAGTGGAACAGCGGAAACATCTTCCGCTGCAGCTCCTGACCAAAGTAGATCAGCAGGTTGCGGCAGGCCAGGATGTCGAGCTTGGTGAACGGCGGGTCGGACACGATGTTCTGCGTGGCGAACACCACCATCTCCCGGATCTCCTTGACGACGCGCCAGCTGCCGTCGGTCTCGGCCACGAAGTGGCGCGCCAGACGCTCGGCCGACACGTCGGCGGCGATACTCGCCGGATAGCGGCCCTTGCGTGCGGTGTCAATGGCGTCGGGGCTGAGGTCGGTGGCGTAAATCTGCAGCGTGTAGCGGGCAGGCAGCTTGGCGCGCGCCAGCGCCTCCTTGAAGACGATGGCCAGTGAGTACGCCTCTTCGCCAGTGGAGCAGGCCGCCACCCAGGCA
The DNA here is from genome assembly GCA_031411215.1 of Betaproteobacteria bacterium. Taxonomy (GTDB): domain Bacteria; phylum Pseudomonadota; class Gammaproteobacteria; order Burkholderiales; family Burkholderiaceae_C; genus Rubrivivax. Next base: position 6,920 of record JANOAM010000005.1, on the reverse strand, counting down.
CGCAGCGCCCGGCCCTCCGGGTAGCGCGCCAGCAGCGCCGGTAATGCCTCGGCGAGGAGGTGGTCCCAGAGTTCGTGGTCGCGGAAGAAGCTGGTGACGCCAATCAGCAGTTCCTTGAACAGCAGATCGAGTTCCTGTGGGTTGCCACGTAACTCGTGCGCGTACTCCTCGATGGTGGCAATCTGGTGCACCGCCATGCGCCGCTCGACGCGGCGGTAGAGCGAGTTGGTCTTGTAGAGCGAGAAGTCGTTGCCGCTGCGGTCGCGCAGCAGGATCACGATCTTGTCGAGCGTGCTCAGGATCCTGGCCGCGGTGTGGGGCTCGGCGAGTGCAGGCAGTGCTGGGCGGCGAAGGTATTCGAGGATGCGTGTCGCCAGGGCTTCGGGTGTGGCGACGATGTCGACGACGCCGGCGCGGATGGCACTGCCCGGCATGCTGCCGGCCTGCGCGCTCTCCGGGTCCTGCGCCAGGGTCAGCCCACCCCGGTCCTTGATCGCCGCCAGTCCGTAAGCGCCGTCGGAACCCATACCTGACAGCACAACGCCGATGGCCCGCTCGCGCTGGTCTTGGGCTAACGCGCGCAGCAGGAAGTCAACCGGCAGTCTGAGGCCGCGCGGCTCCTGCGGTTCGAACAGGTGCAGGTGTCCGTGCAGCAGCGACAGGTCGCGGCTGGGTGGGATGACGTAGACATGGTCGGGCTGTACCGCCATCCCGTCGGTGGCCTCAGCCACCGGCATGGCCGTGAAGCGACCCAGTAGTTCGGGCAGCGCGCTGACGCGGTCGGGCGCCAGGTGTTGCACGACGATGTAGGCCAAGCCGCTTGCTGCCGGCACATGCGAGAAGAACTTCTCCAGCGCTTCAAGCCCGCCTGCCGAGCAGCCGATCCCGACGACCGGAAAATCGGAGACTGCCGCACTCGCGTCCGAACCATCCTCGACGGTGCGCTTCGCAGCCCGGGGCTTCCTGGTGGACGGAAGTCTTTGTGTCATCAAAAAGGCCTTCGATGGGCACGAATGCTCGGCAGACAGGGTGGCTGCTCCACCTTCGGTCCCATTGATTGTGCGCCCGCGGCGAGGGCTGGCGTGCGGTGGTTGCCGGGAAGCAAGTTTCCGCCGTCTGCTGTCAACTGAGCTGACAGCGGTGCCCACGGAGGTCCTCGGCGCAGCCCGTCAACGGTTACCCGGGCTGCACAGCCTGCTCGAGCCGCATCCGCAGGCACTGGACGGGGTGGCGCGCCTTGTATACGGTTGCCTTGCCGTGGAGCTTGACTGACGCGGTGGACCTCCAGACAGCGGACGATGTTGGCTTTCCGTTTGTGGCCGAGACCACCAGTACACCGTCGGCGCTGACAGCGGCCACTGGTGCTGCCGAGGGTTGAACGGCCGGTCTTCGAGGCGCTGACCTCGCCGTGCCGACCCATAAGGGCCATTCGCAGCCGTGGACTCGGCGCCGCGAGGCCGCCGGTCGGACGCTTCGCGCGCCACCGAAACGACCTGCCGCATCGGCACAGCGCACTGTGCGCAGGCACCGTCCTACAGGCGCCTTGCCGGTACGCCTATGTTGCCGCGCAAGCCGATACGACAACATGACCAATTCGCCAGCCAGGTACAAGTCAGTTCGAGATGACGCACGCAGTGGCCCTTCTGGCCATGTTCTGTGCCTCTGTCCATGCAGACGCAAATCGTGCTCGGTATCCGCCAAACCTCGAAAGAAATTAGGAAATCCACATGAAATCCACCCTTTGCATGGCCGTGATGGCTGCCTGCGCAATGCTCGCGGGCCCGGCTCTTGCGGCCGGACACAGCGGTTCCAGCTGTGAAGCCAAGGCCGCCGACAAAGACGGCCGCGCCCTGTCGGCCACGGCTAAGAGCGCGTTCATGAAGAAGTGCGAGGCCGACATGAAGGCAGGCATGCCCCAGTCCGGCGGCATGGCCCACACAGGCCCTCTGCCTGTTCCGGGCGGGACGGCCACTTCGGGCAGCGTGACATCGGCCGGCGGCGTGACCAATGCCGGGGGCATGCCAAGCACGACGCCCATGGCAAAGGCTGGTGGCATGGCCTGTTCGGACCATGCCATGGACAAGAACGGCAAACCCCTGTCGGGCGCCGCCAAGGCCAGCCACATGAAGAAGTGCGAGAGCGAGAAGGCTGACGCCCTGTCCTGCGCCGGCAGGGCCGTCGACAAGAACGCCAGGGCCTTGGTAGGTGCCGCCAAGGACAGCTTCATGAAGAAGTGCGAGAGCGACGCGATGGCCGGCAAGAAGTGAGGCCAAGGGCGGGTGGGCTCGCGGGCCCTTCGCGTATCAGTCAGCCTTTGGCAGCGGCGCCCTCGGCGCTGTTACCGAGGTGACACGCCAGTTCGCCCTCAGTTTGCCCGTTAGCCTCGTGGCGATTCAGCGCCTGCACGCTGGCATCGGTAGTCACCAGGGCCAGCAGGTCACGACGCCCTGCGAGGTGGTTTTCCAGGCACTGCAGCACAGGCGGGCTGCAGTGCCTGCTCACGCCGGCGCGCCCAGATCGGCAAGGGCATGTGGGCGATGCCCGACCTCATGGCCGACTTGACGGACGAGGACAATCGCGCACTCGCAGTCCGGCGCGAACCCCGCGTGCGTGCCCGGCCCCACCGCGGCCTCGCTGCAGGCGCTGCACTACCACCAGGTAGACGTTTCTACCCTGCAGGACAGCATGGAAGCCTTCGCGCACAGCGCCGACGCGCCATGGCTTGAGGAGAGATTGCTGGACTCCATCCTGCAAATGGTGGTGGCCCGTTCTCGAACACTGCCCGGGGCCTCGGACGCGCGCAACCGCGTATGAACCGTTGACGCGCTCACCGCTTCCGTCGGACGCGGCCGGCAGCACGCGACCCGTTAGAGCCGTTCGCTCTTGTGATTTCGTTGCCCCGAAGCTGCCGGTCGGACCTGCACGCCCGCGCTGCTTCGGAGCCCCGCTGCTAACCGGTACCCGGCAGTGCCCGGCGCTCAGGACCATTGAACCATCGCGCAAGGCTCCAGGCCTACCCCGACACATTTCGTCGAAAAGGCTGCAGCCGAAGCCGACCGGACCGTGACCAAAACACTGAGGTCAGGCAGCTTCAATGCTCGCCCGCTGGTCCTCGGCGCCCGATATCGCGCAGGACCGCCTCGTTGCTGCGCGTGCGCATCGCCTGCTGTTTGCAGATGATGGCCGACGTGCCTCGGGTGAGCTCGACACTGCCCCCCCCAACACACTCCCCATCACCGACATGATGCGCGTACCGCGTGATTCCAACGACAGGCGCAATTACAGCTCGGACTGTTACATCGTCAGGCCGGACCCGCCAAAATCACCTGATGTACCTGATGTCTCCGCCCCGCCTTGCGAGCGGGGCGGAGCGGCTGACGCGCAATGAAAAGGCTGTGCGGGCGCTTCAGTTTCATCGGTTCGGCAGCATCAGCGTGCGCTGCGTCAGCGCGTTGCGGATGTTGACCAGGTCGCTCGCCGTCACCTTGCGCTCGGGCAGGTTCGGCGTGCGGCAGGAGAAATTGGCGGCGTCGTTGATGTCACCTGTGCCCGTGTAGACGGCTTCCGCCGGGTAGGCACACAGGGGCCGCGAACGCACCAGGGCACCTTGCGCATTGAAGCGCGTCGCCACCAGCTTCTCGGGGGCCACGCCCTGCTCGACCCACTTGATGACGGCGCTGACGGCGTGGGTGTCGGCATTGCGGTGGGCCTTGGGCGGCTCGGGCATACCGCCGCCGATGGCGCTCGGGCCGGTGCTGCCGCCGCAGTGGCCAGTGGCCGGCAACATGAACAGGCGGTGGTACTGCTGCACCTGGCGCCCGAACGCGTTGGCGGTGGCCGCTACGTGCTGCGGCGTGAGGCCGGCGATGTGCGCATCCACCTGCGCACTGGGCAGGTTGCGCAGCTTCTCCCACTGCGTGAGCGCGAAGAAGTAGTTGATCGAGCCATCCGGTGGCACCACCGAATCGTTCCAGCCGTGGGTCTGAATCAGCTTGCCGCCCCGGCCCGTGAACCGCCGGATGTCCGGGCTGGGTGCCGCGGTGACGGGCGACAGCGCCGTCTTGACCCGGTCGTAGACACCGTTCCAGTCGATGTCACGCCGCCAGTCAAAGGGCGGCGACGTCACCGAATAGACGTAGTGCCCGATGAAGGGACCGTAGCCGCCGTTGTCGGCGAACAGCGGCGACCAGTCGGCCTCAGAGCCGAAGGCCGCACCGGTGTAGCGCTGCTCGGAGCCGAGGTCGTCCCAGTTGCGGCGCGTGCCGCCGTACATGCGCCGCGCGACGATCACCTCGTCGGCGCTGAGCGTGCCGTCGCCGGCTGGGCCCATGGTCTCGATGTCGAAGCTGCACGCACGAGGGTTGGTGATCTGGCCATCCGCGAGGCCGTCGTTGGCGTCGCAGGCCGCCAGCGCCCGCTGCGTGATGAGCAAACGCTTGGCCACCGAGATTGAAGGCGGGCCGAAGGGTGCCGAAGGCGTGAGCGTCTTGCCAGTCCACAGCAGCCACATCAGCAGATCGGGGTACCACTGCGAGGGCGCGCCGGCGACGATACCGTCAAAGAGATCCGGGTAGTTCTGCGCCATCATCATCGCCTGGCGTCCGCCGTTGGAGCAGCCTTCGAAGTAGGCGTGTTTTACCGGCGCTTCGAAGTAGGCGAGGCTCAGCGCCTTGGCGGCCGTGGCCACCGAGTAATGTGCGCGCAGGCCCCAGTCCTTGACCTTCTCGGGCCGGTTCAGCGTCCAGGCCGGCGACTCGCCGCCGTCGTGGCCCATGTTGCTGCCCGCGGTGACGAAGCCATCGCCGATGTCCTGGGCCAAACGCGCAAATGGCACCGCACCCGCATACCCGCCAGTGCCGTTGACCTTCATGCGCCCGGTCCATTCGGCCGTGGTGGCCGGCAGCCACACTTCCCATTTGATCTCCGAGTCGAACGACGGCCGCGCCACGCCCTGCACGCGGCACATGGCCACCGGGATGACGTTGCCGCTGATCGAGGCCCCAGCCGCGACCAGTGCCGCTGAGCTGACGGTCGAGTCCGAAGGCGTCAGCGCTGCGAGTGCGGCGCAATTGGGGGCCGCGTGGGCCGTGCCGGTTGTGGCTGCCACACCGAACGCAAGTGAGCTCGCGAGGGTGGCGATGGTGCGGCGGCCAAGGCTGCCGCACTCACGGGGATTCGAGTGCATGGGCGTGTCTCCTGTGATGTCGTGGTGCCTTCTTCGAGGCCGTTTCACCTTAGCCCTCCGAATTCAAGGCGTCAATGCGGTGCCGTACACCTTCTCGCAATCCAGTGCGTGCCGCACCCAGTTGCCGCCCTGGCCAGTTGCAGAACTAGGGGTGTGCGCGGGTTCTGCCGCCCTGCGGTCACACCAGAAAGGCCTAGAAGCAGATCAGCGCCTGTGATCCTGCGCGCGCTCTGCGCCCCGCCCCTCCATCAGCCGGAGTTCGCCATGAACCTTTCCCCTCAGCTGCTTCCCCGCACGTCGAATGCGCTTGCCGCTGCCGTACTGACGGCACTCGCGTTATGGGCCGGCGCCGCGGTCGCGACACCAAACCTGCAGTTCGTTGCCGACGGCATTCCCGCGGCCAATGCCGGGGCGCCACCGACAACGGCGGCCTTTGAGGCCTGGTGCAGCGCACGCTGCTTCCCGACGACACGGTTTGTGGTCCACGAGCCGAGCAGTGGCCAACCCCTGGGCACAGCCTCGGTGTGGGGCCGGGACTTTGTCTTCGGCGCTGGCGGCTCGCTGTGCTTCAGCGAGTTCATCGTCTTCACGCTCGCGCAGGGCGAATTGCATGTGGCGTCTGGCGTCAACGGCACCTGCGGTGCGCCGATCGATCCGGTGCTCAAAGCGCCGAAGTACCCCGAACGCGGCGCGCTGGTGGTCATTGCCGGTGGCGGCGACGGTGTGATTGCGGGCGGCACCGGCAAATACAGAAACTGGACCGGCACGTTCAGCGATCGGGTCTTCGTGGGCTTCGGCGCGCCGACCAGCGGCGTCGGCGGCATCGTCTACTACGACCAGCTGTGGTTCAGCATCAGCGGCAGGGAGCGTCCCATGCCGCTGAATCCGCGGAGCCCATGATGACCTGCCTTCTTCCAAGGATCCTGGCGTTCTTAGCCAGCCTGCTCGTTGCAGCGCAGACAAGCGCCTACGAGGCCGGTTGGATGCAGATGCAGGTGGCCGGCGCGACACCGGAGGCACCCAGAACGACGGTCGCGATGTACTACCCGACGATGGCGCCGTCGCGCGCCATACCCATGGGACCGTTCGCACTCAACGTCGCGATGGGCAGCCCACCCACGAGCAGGGTCAAGGCGTTGATTCTGCTCAGCCACGGCATCGCCGGCAGCGAGCTGGGGCACAGCGGGCTGGCGCAAGCCCTCGCGCGGGCTGGTTACCTGGTGGCCGCGTTGCGACACCCTGGCGACAACTGGCAAGACCGTTCTCTGATCGAAAAGAGCCCGGAGCGCTACTTCGAAGAACGGCCGGCGCAGGCCTCACGCGTCATCGACGCGGTCCTGGCCGATCCAACCTGGAAAGACCGCATCGCCAGCGACAGTCAAGGGCCTCGTGTCGGCGCGCTGGGGCATTCCGCCGGCGGCTACACGGTGCTGGCCCTGGCCGGCGCCAAGCCGGATTTGCTGCGTCTGCGGCGTCATTGCCAGGCCGAGGCTACCGACGATCCGATCTTCTGCAGCCTGGCGCGCCAGTCGCCGGCCATCGTGTCGGCAACTGCAGCCGCGCCAATGGTGCAGGACACACGCGTCAGGGCCGTGGTCGCCCTGGCCCCAACGGGCGTGCTGCTGACAGCAGACTCGCTGGCCGCTGTGCGGGCCGCGACGATGATCTATGAGGCAGAACTCGACCGCTTTCTGGTGCCGCGCTTCCATGCCGAGTGGGTGGCCCAGCATCTGCC
>JANOAM010000004.1:0-4901 GCA_031411215.1 Betaproteobacteria bacterium | reverse complement strand
GCGTCGTAGGAATGGCCGGCAAACTGGTTGGCCGTGCCGACGCCATAGGCCTTTTCATAGCCGGCCAGGAAGTCCACCGCCACCTTCTTGCTGGGGTGGCTGTCCACCAGCTGCGCGCCCACCATGGCGGGGCCGCTGACGACGAAGCTGCCTTCTACGTCCTTGCCGCCGATGCGCATCAGGTCGGCCGTGGCGGCCGCGTGCGTCTGGTAGATCTTGCCCTTGTAGCCCCGTTCGACGATGGCCTTGTGCGGCATGGCGGCACCGGAGCCGCTGGCCACGATCAGCATCGCGTCCGGGTTGGCTGCGGTCAGCTTCAGGGCCTGGGGCGTGACGCTGGTATCGGGGCGCGCAAAACGTTCGGCGGCGATGATCTTGATGCCGGCCTTCTCACCTTCTGCGGTGAACTCCTTCAGCCACTGTTCGCCATAAGCGTCGGTGTAACCCAGGAAGCCGACGGTCTTGATGCCCTGCTTCTGCATGTGGCCGACCATGGCGTGGGCCATGACGGTGTTGCTTTGCGGCAGGCGGAACAGCCACCCGTCCTGGCCCGGTGGCACGCCCACGGGGCTGCCGGCCAACTGCACGGTCTTGGCTTCGGCGGCCACCGGCGTCATGGCCGCGGCCACCGTGGTGAGGCAGGAGCCGATGATCATGTCGACCTTGTCGTCGGTGACAAAACGGCGTGCGTTGCTGACGCCTTTGCCCGGGTCGCTGGCGTCGTCCAGGATCACCAGGTTCACCTTCTCGCCGCCGATGGTGGCCGGCCACAGCTTCATCTGGTTCTGCATGGGGATGCCCAGGCCGGAGCCGGGACCGGTGAGCGACAGGCTCACGCCGATGTTGACGTCAGCCAGCGCGGCGCCGGCAGCCAGGGCCGCGGCGGCGGCGAGCAGGGTCTTGCGAACGAGATGCTTCATGGGGGGTCTCCTGTCTGGGGTCAGTGGTGAATCAAGAACGAATCAGGAACAGAGTGCCTTGATGTCTTCGGGAACGGGAATGGCTTTGATGCGGTCCGGGTTCTCCGGATCGCGTATGCAGAAGGCTCTCACCTCCGTGCCTTCACACAACACGGTGTCTCCCCGCTTGACGACATGGCGGTGGCGGAAGGTCTTGGCGGACCACTCTTCCACCGTGGTGTGCACGTGGATGGTTTCGCCGTAGGTGGCGGGGCGCAAGAACTTGGTGTGGATTTCCAGCAGTGGGGTGCCGATGATGCCGCGTGTCTTCACCAGTTCGCGCCACGGCGGCACACCCTGCGCCAAGAAGTAGGCGAGAGAGGCTTCATCCATCCAGCGGCTGAAGTTGGGGAAGAAGACGATGCCGGCGGGGTCGCAGTCGCCGAACTGCACCTGCACGGCATAGACGTGGGTCTTGCTCATCTCAGCTTTTTTGAACCTTGGCAGCACGCTTTTCCAGGAAGGCCCGCACACGTTCCTTCGCGGCTTCGTCACCCTGCGCAATGCTGGACATCAGCGATTCCATGAACAGGCCGTCCGCGGCCGGCAAGTCCGCAATGCGCGGCAGTGCCTGTGTGATGGCGTAGTTGGACAGCGGTGCATTGCCGGCGATCTTGGACGCGATCTCCTGCGCCTTGGCCAGGCCCGCGCCATCCGCCACGCGGTAATTGCTGAAGCTGTAGAGCTGGCCTTCATCAGCGTCGAAGACACGGCCCGTGAGCATCATGTCCGTCATGCGCGTGACGCCGATCAGCCGGCTGATGCGCACCGACCCACCACCGCCCACGAAGATGCCGCGTGTGCCTTCGGGCAGGCCGTAGAAGGTGCTGTCTTCGGCGATGCGCAGGTGCGCGGAAGCTGCCAGTTCCAGCCCGCCACCGACGACGGCGCCGTGCAGCACGGCCAGCACCGGCACGGGGCCGTACTGGATAGCGTCAAAACACGCGTGCCAGGCGCGTGAATGGCTCATGCCTTCGGTCACCGTGCGTTCGCTGACCTCGCTCAAGTCCAGGCCGGCGCAGAAGTGCTCGCCTTCGCCGCTGATCACCGCAGCGCGGATGCCGGACGGCATGTTGACGAACACCGTGTGCAGCTGCGACAGCAGGTCGTCACTGACGGAGTTGCGTTTGGCTGGTCGGTTCAGGCGCACATGCAGCACCGGGCCAGCCACTTCCAGCCGCAGCAGCGGCAGGCTTGAGAGTGGGCCGCTGGCGGTTGCGAAGGCTTCGAAGATGGTGTTCATAGGTGGATGACGCGCGGGTTTTCCGGCATGTCGGACTTGTTGACATAGAGCGCTTGCACATCGGCCGCGCGACGCGACAGCACCATGCGCTGGTTGATGTAGCCCTTGTCGGTGATTTCGCCCGCGGCCATGTCGGGGACATCCGGCAGCACCAGCAAGCGCGTTGGTGTCTGCGACGAACCGCCGCCTTCGGCCTTCAGCGCATGTAGCGCGGCGCGGGCCTTGGCCGCGAACGCCTCGTGCGGCAGCTGGCGGCCGTCTTCGGTCAGGAACACCAGCGCGCCGATCTCGCTGCGGTCGTGGCCGGTGATGACCACGTCCTGCGCGTAGGGCGCCAGCGCGGTGACGACCTTCAGGCGCAGCGTGCCCACGCTGACCCAGGTGCCGCTGGTGAGCTTGAAGTCTTCCGCCACGCGGCCGTTGAAGACCACGCCTTGCAGTGGGTCGGCTTCGTCCACCAGGTAGCCGGCGTCGCCTATGCAGTAGTAGCCCTGTTCGTCGAACGCCGCCCGGGTGGCTTCTGCGTTGCCGCGGTAACCGGGGAAGATGTGGTCACCCTTGACGCGCATTTCCAGCTTGCTGCCGTTGGGTATGAACTTCAGCTGCACCCCAGGCATCGGCAGGCCGATGACGCCGGGGCGGTCCAGCTTCCAACTGCCAAAGGTGATGGCGGGTGCGGTTTCGGTGCTGCCCCAGCTGGTGGTCATCCAAAGCGGTTCGTCGCGCACCTTGGCGGCCGCGGCTTCCAGGCGGTCCCAGGTCGACTGCGGCATGCCGGCACCGGCGTAGAACAGCATCTGCAGCTTGCCGAAGAAACGGCGCGCCAAGGCAGCGTCCGCTTCCAGCGCGGGCAGCATCATTTCGTAGCCGCGTGGCACGTTGAAGTAGATAGTGGGCTGCACGCCATTCGGACTGTCGCGCAGGTGGGCCAGGGTCTTGTCCACTGCGCCCGGCACAGGGCGGCCATCGTCTATGTACATCGTGCCGCCGCTGCGCAGCACGATGTGGGTGTTGTGGTTGCCGCCGAAGGTGTGGCTCCAGGGCAGCCAATCCAGCAGCACGGGCTTGTCGACGTCCAGGAAGAGCAGCGTCTGGGCCAGCATCTGCTGGTTGGCACAGAGCATCTTGTGCGTGTTGATGACCACCTTGGGGTGGCCCGTGCTGCCGCTGGTCAGCAGGTACTTGGCGTGCGTGTCGGGCGTGATGCTTGCAAAGGCCTGCATCACGGCGGGCGTTTCGCGCGTGGCCGCCAGTTGGTCAAAGCTCAGCGCGCCGGTGTGGCCAGAAGCCCCGGCGCTGAAGACGGCCACCGGCTTGACGGGTGCGCCCAGCAGCGGCTTGCCGTAGACCGCGGCGTCGCTGGCATAGACCAGCGCCGGGTCCAGCGTTTCCAGAATGCCGTGGATGCGGCTGAAGTCGGTGCCGGCCAGGCGGCAGTAGGCGCTGGACACCGTGCACACCGCGCGGCCTATGTGCATGCCGGCCAGCAGCAGCACCAGGTGGTCCAGCGAGTTGTCGGACAGCACGGCAAGGGGTTTGCCGGCGGGCAGGTTCAGGTCCAGCAGCGCTTGCGCGACGGCGCCCACGCGCTGGCGCAGTTCGCCCCAGCTGTACCTGACCCACGAGCCGTCCGCTGCGGGCTCGGCAAAGGCCAGTGCGTCGGGCGTGTCGCGCGCCCACTGCTCCAGCCATTCGCCTATGCAGCGCGCGTAGGACGCCAAGGGTTCCGGCGAACGCAGTTCAAAGGCGCCTTGCCCCAGGTCCACCCGTTCCACGCGACGCGGAGCGAGTAAACGCGGGTCGCTGAAGAAGCTGCTGTGGTCCATGGGTGTCTCCGTCGGCTCCATACACATGTGTATGTGCTTGGGATGGATGGTAGGGTGGTGTCCCTGCTGAAGCATCGGGGTTCACCCTAGTTTCCATACAGCCATGTATGGTGATGATGGCGGCAATGTCCAACCTGCCCGTGCGCCCCTTGCCGTCCAAGCCCACCGCCAAGCGGGCGCGCCGCGCGTCGCCTGAAGCGGCTGCGTCACGCAGCTCGCTGACGCCCGAAGCCTGGGTGGACGCCGCCACCGAGGTCCTGGTGGACCAGGGCATAGACCATGTGCGCGTGGACGTGCTGGCCACGCAACTGCAGGTGACGCGCGGCAGCTTCTACTGGCACTTCCGTGACCGCGAAGACCTGCTGCGCCGTGTGCTGCAGGCCTGGGCGGACCGCTCCACCGCGCTGCTGACGGCGCGACTGGAAACCGCGCGCAACGACCCACGGGAGCAACTGCGCGACGTGATCTCGCTGCCCTTCCGCGGCCGTGCCGCGCAGCGTGCGGCGCGCATCGAACTGGCGATACGCGCCTGGGCGCGGCGGGACCCGATGGCACAGGCGGCGCTGGATGCGTCCGACGCGTCCCGGTTGGATTACCACGCGTCCATTTTTCGTGCGCTGGGCTTTGACGGCGACGAGGCGCGGTCGCGGGCTTTCATGCTTTACAGCTATGAGGTGGCGGAGTCGCTGCTGGGCCGCCAAGGCAGCCCTGGTGACAAGGCTGCGCGTCGGGCGTTCATGGAGCGGTTGGCGCAGACGGCTCTTTGCTGAAAGTGCAGCCGGGGGTTTCGGCCCCGGGGCCGACTCACTTTCTTTGCTGGTGCAAAGAAAGTAAGCAAAGAAAGCACCTTGGGGAACATGCGGTGGTCGTAGC
>JANOAM010000003.1:0-2727 GCA_031411215.1 Betaproteobacteria bacterium | reverse complement strand
TTCGGCGGCATTGACCGCTGCGTCAGCGAGTTCATCCGCATCACCGACCAGCTGCTGCCACGCCGCGTCTACACGCGCCTGATGCCGGAACTGCTGACCGGCAGCCGCACGCCCGCCGGCACACCCGTGCGCGCCCAGCTGCTAGGCAGCGACCCGGCCTGCCTGGCCGACAACGCGGCGCGGCTGGCGCAACTGCGGCCGCATGGCATAGACCTGAACTTCGGCTGCCCGGCCAAGACCGTCAACCGCCACCGTGGCGGCGCGGTGTTGCTGGACGAACCCGAGCTGGTGCACGACATCGTGGCCGCCGTGCGCCACGCCGTGCCGGCGGACGTGCCCGTCAGCGCCAAGATGCGCCTGGGCCACCGAGACGAAGACCGCATGCTGGACTGCGCGCGGGCCATTGCCGCGGCGGGCGCGTCGGAACTGGTCGTGCACGCGCGCACCAAGGTCCAGGGCTACAAACCGCCCGCCTACTGGGACCGCATCGCCCACATCCGCGAAGCGGTGGACATGCCGGTGGTGGCCAATGGCGAGGTCTGGACGGTGGCCGACGCGCAGCGCTGTCTGGCCGAAAGCGGCTGCGACGCGCTGATGCTGGGGCGTGGTCTGGTCTCGGACCCGGGCTTGGCGCTGGCGCTGCGCGGCCGTGGCGGGCCTGGCTGGGGTGAGATCGCCGCCGGCCTGCGCCGCTATGCGCAGCTGATCGAACCTCGGGTGGCTGAACGACACCGTGGTGGGCGGCTCAAGCAGTGGATCAACATGCTGCGCCCCCGCCACCCGGAGGCCGAAGTCCTCTATGCCCAGGTGCGCACGCTGCGCCACGCGGCCGACATCGAGGCCGCGCTTCAGGCCGCTGCGCCACAGGCCTGGCCTGAAGCGGCCTGAACTGGCCTGAGCGCCCGTTCACCCCGAAGCCGCCCGACAAACGTGTCAGACCGGATGCCCCCCGACGCCAAGGACGCGGACCTGATGCTGGCTTTTGCCGCGGGCAACGCGCGCGCCTTCGAAGCGCTCTACCAGCGCCACCACGCAGCGCTGTACCGCTTCGTGAAGCGGCTCATGGGCGCGGCAGGCTCGGCCCAGGTGGACGAGGTCTTTCAGGACACCTGGGAGCGTGCCATCCAGGCCCGCAAGGCCTGGCAGCCCGGCGCCGCGTCCTGGCGCACGTGGCTGTTCACGCTGGCCCACCACCGCGCCGTGGACTGCCTGCGCAAGCTCGGGCGCGAAGTCAGTGTCGATGCGGCAGCGGACGACGAAGGTGCACCCTGGGAGCCAGAAGCCTCACCCTGGGCCGGCTGGCCCAATCCGTCTGAGGCGGATGCGGCCGACACCGCCTTCTGGCGCGCCGCCGGCCAGCGCCTGCTGGACTGCCTGGACGGCCTGCCCGTGGCCCAGAAGACCGCCTTCCTGCTGCACCACGAAGACGGGCTGGGCGTGGATGAGATGGCGCGCACGCTGGAGTGCGGCTTCGAGACCATGAAGACGCGCCTGCGCTACGCCATGAGCAAGCTGCGCAGCTGCATGGGCGCCTACCTGCCGCAAGGGGCCACGCGGTGAACGGCGGTACACCGGACCCGCACCTGGGCAAGGCGCTGGCCCACGCGCCAGACCGTGACGTGGCGCCGCCGCCGCATCTGTCGGCGCAGATCCTGGCCGCCGCGCACCGGGAAGCAGCCGTGCCCTCTGTGCGCACACCGCGCCCGCCCGCGCCGTGGTGGCGCCGGCCCTGGGGCTCGTCGGGCGCGCTGGCGACGGTCTTGCTGGCGGGCTTCGTGGGCCTGCTGTGGCGCGGCGAACCGCCCGGGCCGGCGGTAGACGGCCCTGCGCCAGCGCCTGCCCAGATGGCGGAAGCGCCGGCGCCGGCCGCGACGCCCGTGACTGGGCCCGCAGTGGCCGAGTCCCGATCCGAGATCAGCCGCAAGGCAGACACACCGGTGCTGGCACAGGCCACGCGGCAGCGTGCAGAAGCGGCGCTATCGAAGGCGGCGCAAGCGAAGGAAGCCGCGCGCGCGGCTGACATGCAGGTCGCGCACGCCGCACCGCAAGCTGAGCCGGCAGGCAAGGTGACTGCAGACAACGCCGCGGTCGCGCGGGCCCCGGTTTCGACCGAGCCTGCGCCTGCGTCACCACCCGCACCGATGTTCGTGCCGCCGCCTGCAGCGCCACCGCCTGCCCCGCCGCCCATGCCCGCCCCTGCGATGGCCCCGGCCCGCGCGGCTGTAGCCGCGGCCCTACCCGCGCAGCGCACGCCCATGGCCGAAGCCATGGTCTCCCGTCCCACGCCAGCCGGTCTGCCATTGCTGCTTCCGGGCGATCAACTCGCCTGGCAACCGCCTTCAACCGCAGCCGTACCGGACGCGGCCTGGCTGCAGCAATTGGCTGCACTCACCCGCGGCCGCTGGTTGCCCGCCGAAGGCATGCAGTCGGCCGGTGCGGCAGCAGCAGCCGCACCCCAGCTGAGCTGGCAACGCAGCGGCGCACCGCTGGGTGTGTTGCGCCTGGATTCAGGGGTCGTGTGGTGGTGCACCGCGGGGCAAACCTGCCTGCGGGCTTTGGTGCCGCCAGACGCGCTGCGCGACCTGGTCGGAAAACTGCCCGGCGAACGCTAGTTGGCCGGGCAGTAAGGGGGTGTCAAGACGCCAGGCGACGGTGACGGGTTCCGTTGCTCCGCCCATTGGTGCGGCCGGTCTTCGCCTGAGGTGTGGCTACTGTGCCAGCCTTTGG
>JANOAM010000002.1:0-2255 GCA_031411215.1 Betaproteobacteria bacterium | reverse complement strand
AGGGGCAGCTTGGCCGACGCGAGCTGGAAGGCTTCGCGTGCGAGTTGCTCGGGGACGCCGTTGATCTCGTACAGGACCTTGCCCGGCTGGATCTCGGCCACGTAGTACTCGGGGTTGCCCTTGCCGTTGCCCATCCGCACTTCGGCCGGCTTCTGCGAAATCGGCTTGTCGGGGAAGATTCGGATGAAGATGCGGCCGCCGCGCTTGATGTGGCGGCTGATGGCCCGGCGGGCTGCTTCGATCTGACGAGCCGTGATGCGGCCGCGCTCGGTGGCCTTGAGGCCGAATTCACCGAACGAAACGGCGGCGCCGCGGGTAGCGATACCCGTGTTACGGCCCTTGTGTTCCTTGCGGAACTTGCGACGTGCGGGTTGCAGCATCGTTATTCTCCTTTGGTCTCGCCGCCAACGGCGGGAGCGCCAGTGGCGGGAGGCGCAGCGCGGCGCACGCGCTTGACGGCCGGACCCTTGGGTCCATCGCCAGCGGGCGTTGCAGCCGGCGCGGCAGCAGCGGGGGCAGCGTCAGCACGCGGACCACGGTCAGCACCGGGGCGGCCACGGCCACCCGGGCCACCGCCCGGACGTCCGTCGGGGCGCGGGCCACGGCGGTCACGGCGGTCGTTGTCGTTTTCGGTCTTGGGCAGCTGCGGGGCTTCGCCATTGGCCAGGCGGTCACCGCGGTAGACCCAAACCTTCACGCCGATCACGCCGTAAGTCGTCTTGGCTTCGGAGAAGCCATAGTCGATGTCGGCCTTCAGGGTGTGAAGCGGCACGCGGCCTTCGCGGTACCACTCGCAACGGGCGATTTCAATGCCGTTCAGGCGGCCTGAGGACATGATCTTGATGCCCTGGGCACCCAGGCGCATGGCGTTTTGCATCGCACGCTTCATTGCGCGGCGGAACATGATCCGCTTTTCCAGCTGCTGCGTGATGCTGTCGGCGATCAGCTGTGCATCGACTTCGGGCTTCCGAATTTCTTCGATGTTCACTGCCACCGGCACGCCCAGGCGGCGGCTCAGTTCGGCCTTGAGGTTTTCGATGTCCTCGCCCTTCTTGCCGATCACCACACCCGGGCGCGCCGAGAAAATGGTGATGCGGGCGTTCTTGGCGGGGCGTTCGATCAGGATGCGCGACACAGCCGCGCTCTTGAGCTTGGTCTTCAGGTATTCGCGGACGCGCAGGTCTTCGGCCAGCATCGTGGCGAAGTTCGCCTTGGTCGCGAACCAGCGGCTATGCCAGGCACGTGTGACGGCAAGGCGGAACCCGGTCGGGTGGATCTTCTGTCCCATGCTCTTAGTTCCCCACGGTCACGTAGATGTGGCAGGTGCCCTTGCTGATGCGAGCACCGCGGCCCTTGGCACGCGCGGATAAGCGCTTCAGGACAGCGCCTTGCTCGACGTAGATCGACTTGATCTTCAGCTCGTCGATGTCGGCGCCGTCGTTGTGCTCGGCATTCGCCACCGCAGAGTCGACAGCCTTCTTGATGATGCCGGCGGCCTTCTTCTGCGTGAAAGCCAGGATGTTGAGAGCCTGGTCCACTTTCTTGCCGCGGATCATGTCGGCGACGAGACGGCCCTTGTCGGCCGACAGGCGCACACCGCGCACGATGGCCTTGGTTTCGGTTGCCATGTTCATTGGCTCCTTACTTCTTGGCCTTCTTGTCCGCGGGGTGACCCTTGAACAAGCGGGTGAGAGCGAATTCGCCGAGCTTGTGGCCGACCATCTGGTCGGTCACGTACACAGGCACGTGCTGCTTGCCGTTGTGAACGGCCACCGTCAAGCCGATGAATTCCGGCAGGATGGTGCTGCGGCGCGACCAGGTCTTGATCGGCTTCTTGTCCTTGATGGCAGAGGCCTTCTCGACCTTGGCCAACAGGTGGTGGTCCACGAAGGGACCTTTCTTGAGTGAACGGGTCATGGTCTACGACCTCACTTCTTGCGACGCGAGACGATCATCGTCTGCGTGCGCTTGTTGTTGCGGGTGCGGTAGCCCTTGGTCAGCGTGTTCCACGGTGACACCTGCGGCTGCGCTTCGCCCGTGCGGCCCTCGCCACCACCGTGCGGGTGGTCGACCGGGTTCATGGCCACGCCACGCACGGTCGGGCGGATGCCTCTCCAGCGCATGGCACCGGCCTTGCCGTACTGGCGCAGGCTGTGCTCTTCGTTGCTCACTTCACCGATGGTGGCGCGGCAGTCGATGTGGATCTTGCGAACCTCACCCGAACGCAGGCGGAGCTGCGCGTAGATGCCTTCGCG
>JANOAM010000001.1:0-11928 GCA_031411215.1 Betaproteobacteria bacterium | reverse complement strand
TCGTCCAAGGACCGGCTGGTGTTCCGCCGCAGTTTCGAGGCGCGGCCTCCGACGTTGGTGCAGCAACGCGCTGCGGCGCGGGGGTAGCTCTTGCTGAGATTGCAGCCGGGGTTTCGGCCCCGGAGCCGACCTACTTTCTTTGCTGGTGCAAAGAAAGTAGGCAAAGAAAGCACCTTGGGGAACATGCGGTGGTCGTAACGCGGACCGATCGCTGCGCTCCGGCCGGTGAAGCTCGGTGTTCTCGCAAAGTTTTGCTCGACAGGGCGCTGGGCTGCCGGAAGGGCGGATCGCAGAGCGCCGCACTCGGCAAGACACCGCGCTTGGCAAGATCGAAAAGACCCAAGACGGGATCCGTGGACACGCGAGAGTGACAAGGCGGTTGAGCCGCTCCACCGGCAGCCCAGCGCCCTGTCGAGCAAAGCTTTGCGAGACCCCGCGTGGCATCGGTCGGAGCGACAGCGACCGATCCATACGCCAACCACTGCATGCTCTTCAAAGGTGCTTTCTTTGCTTCCTTTCTTTGCACCAGCAAAGAAAGGGAGTCGGCCCCGGGGCCGAACCCCCCGGCTGCACTCCTGCCGCGACTTCTGAAAGCGCTACCACTACACTGCCGCATAGCAGATGAGCCAATGTCCATGACGACACCCGCCACTCCCCGCCGCAAGCGAGCCCCGGCCACCGCCGCACCGGCGAGCACTGGCGTGGTGACGCTGGAGCAGGTGGCCGAAGCCGCCGGCGTATCCCCCAGCACCGTGTCGCGCATCCTCAACGGCACGGCCTCCGTCAGCCCCGCCAAGCAGGCCGCCGTGGACGAGGCGATCAAGCGCCTGGGCTTCCGCCCCAACCCCGTGGCGCGGGGTCTGGCGGGTGGGCGCACGCTGAGCATCGGCGTGCTGACGCAGACCATCAGCAGCCCCTTCTATGGCGAGGCGCTGCACGGCATCGAAACCCGCCTGGACCAGGCCGGCTACATACCGCTCTTTGTCAGCGGCCACTGGCAGGAAGCCGAAGAGCGCAAGGCGCTGGAAGCGTTGATGTCGCGCCGTGTCGACGGCCTCATCGTGCTGGCCGGCCGCCTGCCCAACCAGGCCTTGCAGCAGTACGCCAAGGCCGTGCCCATGGTGGTGCTGGGGCGTGAACTGAAGGGCCCGCAACTCTTCAGCTTCGGTTTTGACAACCACACCGGCGCCTTCCTGGCCACGCAGCACCTGGTGGACTGCGGGCACACACGCATCGCCTACATCGCAGGCGACCCGGTGCACCAGGACGCGCTGGCCCGCCAGGCCGGCTACCGCGCCGCGCTGAAGCAGGCGGGTCTGCCGTTCGACCCCGCGCTGGTCGTCATGGGCGACTACACCGAAGCCGCCGGCCTGTTGGCGGTGACGCGCCTGCTGGACGGCGGCCAGCCCTTCACCGCCATCTTCGCCGCCAACGACCAGATGGCCATTGGCGCCACGCTGGGCCTGTACCGTCGCGGCGTGCGGGTGCCGGACGACGTGTCGCTGGTGGGCTTTGACGACCTGGCACCGGCCAAGTTCTGCATCCCGCCGCTGACCACCGTGCGCCAGTCGGTCTACGAGATGGGTGAACAAGCAGCCAGCGCCATGCTGGACATGCTGCGCGGCGACCCGCCCCGGGTCACGCTGCCGCCGCCACTGCTGGTGCCACGCGAAAGCACGCGCCGCCTGCGGCTCTGAAGGCATGCGCCGCCGGTGGCGCTGAAAGCGCTGTCGGGCCTTCTCACAGCCTACAAAACCACAGCTAGGGTTTCCGAGATGATGTCTTCCGGGTGTGTCTGCCCATAATTCTGAAAGCGCTTTCAAAGCGGCTTCACGGATTCCCTCAGAAGTTGCTTCAGATGATGTGCACCCGGTGGTCGGGTGACACAGCACACCACCCGAACGGAGACACGCATGGATAGCAAGACCTTGGCCCGGCCTGCAGCCGGTGCCGCGCCCCGCTGGCGTTTGACCCCCGTGGCAGCCGCCTGTGTGTTGCTGTCCAGCCTGCCCAGCGCCGTGCTGGCCCAGGCCGCGGCGGACGGCTCGCAGACCGTGGTGGTCACCGGCATTCGCCGCGCCATTGAAAGCTCCATCGCGGCCAAGCGCAACTCAGACGCCATCATCGAAGCCATCTCGGCCGAAGACATCGGCAAGCTGCCCGATTCCAGCATCGCGGAATCGCTGGCGCGCCTGCCGGGCCTGACGGGCCAGCGCGGGCCGGACGGCCGTGTCAACGTCATCTCCATCCGCGGCCTGTCGCCGGAATTTGCCGGGGCCTTGCTGAACGGCCGCGAGATCGTCAGTTCCAACGATTCGCGCGCGGTGGAATACGACCAGTTCCCGTCCGAGCTGATCGGCCAGGGCCTGGTCTACAAGACCGCCAACGCCAGCCTCATGGGCCAGGGCCTGTCGGGCACGGTGGACCTGCGTTCGCGCCGCCCGCTGGACACTTCGGGCCGCGAGATCGCCGTCAACCTGCGTGGTGACCGCAACTCCAACGGCAACCTGGCGCCGGGTGTGTCCGACCCCACGGGCAAACGTTTCAGCGTCGCCTACATCGACCAGTTTGCCGACCGCACCATCGGTGTCGGCATCGGCTTTGCACGGCTGGACGTCACCACCAACATGAAGCTCACCGAGTTGGTGGAATACGGTGACTACTCGCCCTTCGGCCTGCCGGTCAACGGTGGCGTGCCGTCGCGCGACCCCTACGCCGCAGGGCAGACGGGCCAGGCCATGTTGCCCATGTTCTGGACGGCCACGCAGTCCACCAAGCGCAACGTGCGCGACGGCCTGATGGCGGTGCTGGAATACAAGCCCAACAAGGACCTGCACAGCCAGGTCGACCTGTACTACTCCAAGTTCGACACGCATGAAGTGGGCGGCAAGTTTCTGCAGAGCATGTTCGCCAGCTGGGGCCAGTTCTACGGCGCCGGCGTGCAGAACACGCTGTCCAACGTGGGCACGACGCAGATCGGCCGGAACACCTACGCCACCAGCGCCACGGCCGACCACCTGCCGGTGACCACCGGCAACTTCGACACCACACGCCGCGACACCATCTCGGCGCTGGGCTGGAACACCGAACTGAAGTTCGCCGACAAGTGGAAGGCCGTGGCCGACCTCAGCCTGTCGCGCGACGTGCGCGACGAGAAGTACAGCGAGGTCTACGCGGCGCCCTACAACTTCACCAACAACGCCTGGAACTTCGGCGCCTTCCGGTGGAACGTGCCGGTGGATGGCGGCAACCAGACCTTCACGCCAGTGCAGTCCAACTTCCTGTCCAACGCCGCCGGCATGGCGCTGGGTGATGTGGTGGGCTTTGACTTCGTGCCCGGCCAGCCGCGCTGGGCGGGTGCCATCCGCACGCCGCACATCGAGGACAAGATCAAGTCGCTGCGCTTCTCGGCCGAACGTGCGCTGGACGGCATCTTCAGCGCCGCGTCAGCCGGCATCAACTACACCCAGCGCGACAAGCTGGTGCAGAAGAACGAAAGCCGTTTGCTGATGGCGCAGGACGCCAATGGCAACAACATCCGCAGCATCCCGGCCGCGGCACTGGGCACGCCTTTCGACATGTCCTGGGCCGGCATTCCCAGCCTGGTGCGCATTGACGTGCCCACGCTGGTCAGCACGGGCGCGGTGTCGCTGCAGCCGGGCCGCTTCACGGCCAAGGTGGACAACGACTCGTCGGTGCACGAGAAGGTCACCACGGCCTTTGCCATGATCAACATGGACACCGAAGTGGTGGGCATCCCGCTGCGTGGCAACCTGGGTGCGCAATACGTGCGCACGCAGCAGCACTCCGAAGGTTTCGAGTACCGCGGCAACGACGACCAGCCCAACCTGGCGCAGCTGTTCGCACGCAGCGGCGGCAAGAGCTATTCGGACTTCCTGCCCAGCCTGAACCTGGTGGCCAATCTGCAGCGTGACCTGATCGCCCGCTTCGGCCTGGGCGTGAGCACGGCGCGGCCCAACATCGTGGACATGCGTGCCGGCACCAGCACGCCCACGCTGATCACCGGCGCGGGCCCGGACCAGGGCAAGTGGAACCAGGCCTATGCCGGCAACCCGGAACTGAAGCCCTGGCGCGCGGCGGGCATTGACCTGTCGCTGGAAAAGTATTTCGGCAAGCGCAGCTATGTGTCGTTTGCGGCCTTCCGCAAGAACCTGCTGAGCTACATCACGTACGGCGTCAGCGCCAAGGACAACTCCGACGTGCCGCTGCCGGCCAACCTGCCGCCGGGCATCGTGGTGCAGCGTTTCGGACCGGTGTTCCAGCCGCTCAATGGCAAGGGCGGCAAGGTGGAAGGGCTGGAACTGGCGGCGTCGCTGGAAGCCAGCCTGCTGCACCCGGCGCTGGACGGCTTTGGTGTGGTGATGAGCGGTTCCAAGCTGAGCAGTTCCATCCGCGACCAGCAGGTGGACCCGAACTCGGGCCAGGTGGTGCAGGGTTCCAGCGTGGCATTGAACGGCTTGTCCGGCCGGTCCAACAGCGTCACGGGCTACTACGAGAAGTACGGCTTCTCGGCCCGCGTGAGCCAGCGTTACCGCTCGGCCTTCACCGCCACCACGCGCGACATCTACCTCAACTCCACGACACGCCAGCAAGCCGCGGACAAGGTGGTGGACCTGCAGTTTGGCTACAACTTCGAGGCAGGCCTGTTCAAGGGCCTGTCGCTGCTGCTGCAAGTGAACAACGCCACCGACAAGTCGACCACCAATCTCAAGTCGGTGACGGCCAATGCACCGGACGCTTCGCAGCTGACACCGAACTACACCTACAAGTTTGGCCGCCAGACCTTGGTGGGCATGAACTACAAGTTCTAAGCCCCAGGCTTGCACGGGCCGGCTGGGGTGATCAGCCCTAACCGCCCTGCAGAGGAAACCATGAGTCTTACACCTGTGCGCCAGATCGTCGTGGTTGGCGGCGGCACGGCGGGCTGGATGAGTGCTGCCGCGCTCAGCCGGCTGCTGGGCCCAGCCTGCACCATTCGCGTCGTCGAGTCCGATGAGATCGGCATCGTCGGCGTCGGCGAAGCCACCATCCCGCACATCAACGAATTCAACCAGGCGCTGGGCATCAACGAGGACGAGTTCCTGCGCGCCACGCAGGGCACATTCAAGCTGGGCATTGAATTCGTCAACTGGGGCGCCTTGGGCGACCGGTACATCCACGGCTTCGGCAAGGTCGGCCAGCCCACCGGTGGCCTGCCTTTCCACCACTTCTGGCTGCGTTTGGCCGCGCTGGGCAAGGCCGCGCCGCTGGAAGCCTATTCGCTCAATACCGCCGCGCCGCGGGCCGCCAAGTTCATGCGGGCGCGGGCGGACATGCAGGGCTCGCCGCTGGGTGATCTGGCGCATGCCTTCCACTTTGACGCGGGGCTCTATGCGCGCTTCCTGCGCAAGATCGCGGAGCAGCGGGGCGCGGTCCGCACCGAAGGCCGCATCGTGCGCGTGGAACAGCGTGAAGGCGACGGCTTCATCACGGCCGTGGTGCTGGAGAGTGGTGAACGCGTCGAAGGTGACTTCTTCGTCGATTGTTCCGGCATGCGCGGCTTGCTGATTGGCCAGACCCTGGGCGTGGGCTACGAAGACTGGTCGCACTGGCTGCCCTGCGACCGTGCCGTTGCCGTGCCCTGCGAATCAGCAGGCCCGCTGCTGCCCATGACACGCAGCACGGCGCATGGGGCCGGGTGGCAGTGGCGCATCCCGCTGCAGCACCGCACGGGCAACGGCCATGTCTACAGCAGCCAGTTCATGTCCGAGGACGAAGCCACCGGCATCCTGATGCACAACCTGGACGGCCAAGCCATCGCCGAGCCGCGCCCGCTGAAGTTCCAGACCGGCCACCGCAAACGCTTCTGGGACCGCAACTGCGTGGCCGTGGGCCTGGCCAGCGGTTTCATGGAGCCGCTGGAATCGACCAGCATCCACATGATCCAGACGGCGGTGTCGCGCATCGCCAACTTCTTCCCGAACGGTGATTTTGATGAGGCTGACATCGCCGAATACAACGCGATGACGCTGTGGGAATACGAGCGCATCCGCGACTTCCTGGTCCTGCACTACAAGGCCACCACACGCGACGACAGCGCCTTTTGGGACTATTGCCGCACGATGCCCGTGCCGCAGAGCCTGCAGCGCAAGATGGACCTGTTCAGCAGCAATGGGCGCCTGTTCCGCGACGGGGAAGAGCTGTTTGCCGATGTCAGTTGGCTGCAGGTGATGGTGGGGCAGCGTGTCATGCCGCGGGGCCACCACCCGTTTGCCGACCTGCTGCCGGAGTCCGAGGTCACGGCCTACCTGGCGAATGTGCAGGCGGTTATCGCCAAGTGTGTGCAGGTGATGCCGCTGCAGTCTGACTTTATCGCCGCGAACTGTGCGGCCAAGCCTGCATGAATGCCATGCGCCGCCGTGACTGGGTGGTCGGCGCTGCCGCCGCCAGCCTGGGCTGTGCGCTGCCAGTGCGTGCCGCCGCGCCGCAGCGCCTCACCGTTGCCGCGTTCCCGCTGGTCGACGAGATCGTGCGCGCCGCGCTGCCGCAATGGCGCCAGCGCCATCCGGACGTGGACGTGCAGGTCGTCACACGCCAGTACGCGGACCACCACACGGCCATGACCACGGCGCTGTCCACGTCCGTCTACCTGCCCGACGTGATGGCGCTGGAGTCCAGCTACGTGGGCCGCTTTGCCCAGGGCGGTGGCCTGGAAGACCTGGTGCAGCCACCCTATGACGTGGCGCGCTTCCGTGCCGGCTGGGTGCCCTATGCCTACGACACGGCGGTGAACCGCCGCAATCAGGTGGTGGCCGTGCCCACCGACGTGGGGCCCGGCACGCTGCTCTACCGCCAGGACCTGCTGGCCAAGGCGGGCTTGAGCGCAGCCGACCTCACACCCAGCTGGGACGCGTATGTGGAAGCCGGGGTGCGCATCAAGGCCGCCACCGGTGCCTACCTGATCGCCAGCGCACAGGTGCTGAAGGACATCCTGATCCGCAGCGGCGTCAAGCCGGGTGAAGGCCTTTACTTCGACCGCGAATCGCGTGTGCTGGTGAATTCGCCGCGCTTTGTGCGCGCGTTTGAACTGGCGCGCAAGCTGCGTCAGCACAAGCTGGACGCACGTGTCACTGCCTGGTCCAACGAATGGGCGGAAGGCTTTCGTCGCAACCAGCTGGCCACGGAATTGTCGGGCGCCTGGATGGTGGGCCAGATGGCCAACTGGGTGGCACCCGGCACCAAAGGCCTGTGGCGTGCGGCGCAGCTGCCGGAGAACACTTTTGTCGGTTATGGCGGCAGCTTCTACGCGCTGCCGCGGCGCGCGGCGGCGGGGAACAAGGCGCTGGCCTGGGAACTGGTGCAGCTGCTGACGCTGAACCGTGAACGGCAGTTTGCGGCCTTCAAGTCGCAGGATGCTTTTCCGGCGCTGCTGGAGACTTTCGAAGACCCGTTCTTCGACGAGCCGCTGTCCTTCCTGGGTGGTCAGCGCGCGCGGCTCTTGTGGCGCGACGCGGCCAAACGCATCACGGCGGTGCAGGCCCACAAGCAGAACAACTTTGCCGACGAGGTGGTGGGCACGGAGCTGGACAACGTGCTGGAACACGGCAAGGACATCCACCAGGCCCTGGCCGACGCGGAACGGCTGTTGCTGCGCCGCGCGTTTCGCTGAGCTTGCGGACCATGCAGCTGCGCCACGCGTTCAGACTGTCGCCCCGCTGGGCGCCGTACGTGCTCATCAGCCCCTTCCTGGTCCTCTTCGCCGTCTTCGGCGTGTTCCCGCTGCTGTTCTCGCTGCACCTGGCTTTCCAGAGCTGGGAACCGACCAGCGGCCTGGGCGCAATGGAGTTTGTCGGCCTGGACAACTTCGCCTTCGCGCTGCAGGACGAATGGTTCTGGAAGTCGCTGAAGAACACCGCCTGGCTGGCCTTCTGGTCCGGCGCGCCGCAGCACCTGGTGGCCATTCCGCTGGCGGTGTTCATCCACAACAGCTTCACGCGGCTGCGTGACGGGGTCATCGGCGCCTACTTCCTGCCCTACATCACGTCCACGGTGGCCATTGCCATCATGTTCAGTTCGCTGTTCTCCAAGGACTTTGGTCTGGTGAATGCCGGTCTGGATCTTGTCGGCGTGGCGCCGGTGGACTGGATAGGCCGGCCGGAGACCATCAAGCCCGCCATCGCGCTCATCGTGTTCTGGCGCTACCTGGGTTTCAACGTGGTGCTGTACCTGGCCGCGCTGCAGACCATTCCCCGCGACCTGTACGAAGCCGCGATGCTGGACGGTGCCAGCCGCTGGCAGCAGTTCTGGCGCATCACCGTGCCGAGCTTGAAGCCCATGATGTTCTTCGGCGTGACGCTCAGCGTCATCGGCGGGCTGCAGTTGTTTGAAGAGCCCTTCATCCTGACGGGCGGCAAGGGCGGCATCGACCAGTCGGGCATGACGTCCGCCGTGTACCTGTACCGCATGGCCTTCGACTTCAATGACTTCGGTGGCGCCAGCGCCATGTCCTGGCTGCTGTTCCTGCTGGTGGCGCTGCTCACCTGGCTCACCAACCGCGCCTTCCGCAGCAAGGGGGGCGGCGCATGAAGACGTCCATCAAAAGCGAGCACATGACGCCCTGGGCCGCCTACGCCGTGGTCGGTGTGGGTGCGCTGATCACGCTGGCGCCGTTCTACTTCATGTTCGTGTTTGCCACGCAGTCCCGCAGCGCCATCTTCAACCTGCCGCCGCCGTTGTGGTTTGGCGCGGACTTGGCTGAGAACCTGCGCATCCTGACCACGCGCCTGCCGTTCTGGCGCAACCTGGGCTGGAGCCTGTACGTGGCGCTGGCCAGCACCGCGCTCACGCTCCTTTTCTGCAGCATGGCGGGTTATGCCTTCGCGCTGATGGAGTTCCGCTTCAAGAAGCCGTTGTTCACGCTGGTCATGGGCACCATGCTGCTGCCCAGCTTCATGAACATGATCCCCAGCTTCATGATCATGGACGCGTTGGGCTGGATAGACGAACACCGCGCGCTCTACGTGCCCGGCGCGGCCAGCGCCTTTGGCATCTTCCTGATGCGGCAGCTGGCGTCCACCGCCGTGCCCAAGGAGTTGATCGAAGCCGCACGCATGGACGGCTGCGGGGAATTCACCATCTACCGCCGCATCGTGCTGCCGCTGCTCAAGCCTGCGCTGGGCACGCTGGGCCTCATCACCTTCATCTCGTCCTGGAACAACTTCATAGGGCCGCTGGTGGTGATGCGCAGCGTCGACAACTACACCCTGCCGCTGGCCCTGCGCAGCCTGCAGAGCCCGGTCAATACGGAATGGGGTGCCCTGATGACGGGCTCGGCCATCGCGACCATTCCCTTGCTGCTGCTGTTTGCCGTGTCTTCCCGCCAGCTCATTGCCGGCCTGACCAGTGGTGCCGTGAAGTGAGCACCGCGTTTGAGAACCCGACCATGATCCACCCCGACGACCTGCACCGTGCATTCCCCGCCTCCTTCGTCTGGGGCGTGGCCACCAGCGCCTTCCAGATCGAAGGTGCGGCCCACGAGGACGGCAAGGGTGAATCGGTGTGGGACCGCTTCTGCAAGCGGCCGGGTGTGATCGCCGACGCCAGCAACGGCGACATGGCCTGCGACCACGTGCACCGGCTGGACAGCGACCTGGACCTGATCGCGTCGCTGGGTGTGGATGCCTACCGCTTTTCCATGTCCTGGCCGCGCG
Organism: Betaproteobacteria bacterium; assembly: GCA_031411215.1. Taxonomy (GTDB): domain Bacteria; phylum Pseudomonadota; class Gammaproteobacteria; order Burkholderiales; family Burkholderiaceae_C; genus Rubrivivax. Next base: position 2,218 of record JANOAM010000001.1, on the reverse strand, counting down.
TGCAGCCACTGGGCGCGGGCGCTTGGAACGACAAGGGCCTGGATTTCTACGACCGCCTGGTGGACGGGCTGCTGGCCCGTGGCATCAAGCCCCACCTCACGCTGAACCACTGGGACCTGCCGCAGGCGCTGCAGGACCTGGGCGGCTGGGCGGCGCGCGACACCGTGCACCGGTTTGTCGACTACGCCCGTGTGGTGCAGCGCCGCCTGGGTGACCGCCTGGCCAGCATCACCACGCACAACGAGCCCTGGGTCATTGCGGTGCTGGGGCACGAGCAGGGCAACTTCGCGCCGGGCATCCAGGACCGCGCCACCACCTTGCGTGTGGGGCACCACCTGCTGCTGAGCCATGGTCTTGCTGTGCAGGCCATGCGTGCCGATGGCGCCCGGGCGCCGCTGGGCATCGTGCTGAACATGGCACCGTCCGTGCCGGCCACGGACACGCCGGCCGACATCGCCCAGGCCGATCTGGACGACGCACGCGGCCGCCGCTGGTTCACCGACCCGCTGTTCAAGGGCCGCTACCCGGAAGCGCTGTTGGCGGAGATGACGGCCGACACACCGGTCGTGAAGCCGGGTGACATGGCCGTCATGACATCGCGCATCGACTTCCTGGGCGTCAACTACTACTCGCGCCACGTGGCCCGTGCCAGCCACCGCTTCGTGCCTGGCGAGACCGGCCTGCCGCTCACCGACATGGGCTGGGAGATCTGCGCACCGGGCCTGACGCAGCTGCTGCTGCAGATGCACCAGGACTACAGGCTGCCGTCGATGCTGATCACGGAAAACGGTGGCGCTTTCAAGGACCCTGTGGTGGATGGCCGGGTGCACGACGCAGACCGTACGGCGTACTTGCAGACCCATATCTCGGCGGTGGCCAGCGCCATGCAGCAAGGTGTGGACGTAGCGGGTTACATGGTGTGGAGCTTGATGGACAACTTCGAATGGTCCAGCGGCTACTCCAAGCGTTTTGGCATCGTGCATGTGGACTACGCGACGCAGCAGCGCACGCTGAAAGACAGCGCACGGTGGTACCGCGACTTCCTGACCCGCTGGCGTGAGCAGGCCGCACCGCGGGCGGGCGCCTGAGATGGGACAGGTCAGCCTGCGCGGCATCCGCAAGAGCTATGGCGCGGTGGAGGTCATCGCGGGCGTGGACCTGGAGGTGCAGGACGGCGAGTTCCTGGTCTTCGTGGGGCCGTCGGGCTGCGGCAAGTCCACGCTGCTGCGCTTGATCGCTGGGCTGGAGGACATCAGTGGTGGCGACCTCTTCATCGACGGCCATCGCGCCAACGACGTGCGCCCGGCCGACCGGGGTGCTGCCATGGTGTTCCAGAGTTATGCGTTGTACCCGCACATGACGGTGGCGCAGAACATGGGCTTTGCACTGGAGATGGCGGGCGTCAAACGTGCCGAACGGCAACAGCAGGTTGAACGGGCGGCCGAGGTGCTGCACATCACCGAACTGCTGGGCCGCTACCCGAAGGAGCTGTCCGGCGGTCAGCGCCAGCGCGTGGCCATTGGCCGCGCCATCGTGCGCAAGCCCAAGGTCTTTCTCTTTGACGAGCCGCTGTCCAACCTGGACGCGGCCTTGCGCGTGAGCATGCGCATCGAGTTGGCCCGTTTGCACAAGGAGCTGGGCACGACGATGGTCTACGTGACGCACGACCAGGTCGAGGCCATGACCCTGGGCTCGCGCATTGCCGTCTTCAACCGCGGCAAGGTGGAACAGTTGGGCGCGCCGCTGGCCTTGTACGAAACACCGGCCAATGAATTTGTCGCCGGCTTCCTGGGCGCACCGCGCATCAACCTGGTGGCCAGGCCGCAGGCGGGCGCGGATGCACCCGCCCAGGCGCTGTGGCAGGCGCTGACGCAGGGCAAACCGGCCGGCGTGCAACGCGCCGGCCTGCGCGCCGAGCACCTGGGTGTGCAGCCCGCCGGCCAGGGCGTCCCGGCCACCGTGGTGCTGGCCGAGCACCTGGGCGACGCGTCCATCCTGCACCTGCGTGTGGCCGGCCTGCCGGACCTGCTGCACGCCAAGGTGGGCGCCAACCAGGGCCACTGGACCACCGACCAGGCCGCCAGCCTGGCCCCCGACACCCGCTGGGCGCTGGCCTTTGACAGCGCGGGCCGTTTGCTGAGCTGAGAACCACGCCATGACCTACAAGCCTTCACACCCCCTGGCCGCCTGCGCCGTGGCCGCCAGCGCCCTGCTGATG